>JAQZBA010000240.1 GCA_029239365.1 Herbinix sp.
AAGGTAATATCGGCTGAATGTTTTAACTGCCAAAAATGCATTGTTGTATGTCCAAAGAAAGGGGCATTAACTAATAGTTTTGCAGGCAGAAAAATCCCGATAGTTTTGTTTGTAGCAATGGCAGGAATGCTATACATATTGTTAACCTTTTTATTACCGCTACTTTTATAGATGAGAATATGGTATGAAAATATCATACCCTCGCAGTAAAATGGTATGATGGAGCGGAGACATTCGAACCCGCTCCTCCTCATAGCGTCTTTGTCTCGCAGGATTTCATCCATGCTCGTCAAAGCCGTCTGAAGAATAAGAATGTCGGCATGAGGGCCTCCATTCTCATTTTTCCTAGAGCTCGGTCTGTGAGAGTTTGAATCTGGTCTAGAATTGAATATAAAAAAAGGTCCATCTTTTCAGATGAACCTTTTTTTGGTAAGCGCGAGACGAGATTCGAACTCGCGACCCACGCCTTGGCAAGGCGTTACTCCACCACTGAGCCACTCGCGCATTATATCATGAATTAAATGCGTATTCATGATCATGTTGCTTCAATCGGAATATGCAAACTAGTTTGCAATTCCTCATTCCGCTTTCTAGTCTTTTGTGCTTGCGTTATTTAATAAGCACATGACATAATATACTATTGATTTGGCCGGATGTCAATACTTTCAGAAGAAATTGTTGAGTTCTTTTTATAATTTATATTTTTCGCATAATTTAACCAATTGTAATGGTGCAGATATATTCGTTGTTTTGGAATTGTCTGTTTTTCAGTGCTTCGGACTTATTGAGGGATACATCCACCCATAATTCTTCTGCAGTGAGCAGGAGATTAGCCATCATGATTCCCATGTCGATCATCTTGTTATAATCCAGAGCCTTTGCGATCAGAAGGTTCTTCTTAGCGAATACATGAATACGGTTTTGATATACTACGAAGCGCCAAGGCTGACTATTGAACGCAGAGGGTGCAAGACGAGCAGCCGAGAGTACCTGCGTGATGTCCGGCATTACCTCTTCCTTGTAGACGACGATCTCACTCTCCGGTAACCGTTTCGCATCAGAGCTGTCACGGGATAATCTTGAATTAGTCTTACCAAAGGCAAGTGCTACCACATATTCATACTTCATCGTTGCCTTCAGGCCACTTCCCGGATAGGCTACGAGAAAACAGGTTCCAAGACCCTTAGAGGTCAGATATAGATTGAGCTGCTGCATCAGATAACCAGCATTCAGCATATAATCCTCCTTTTCTTCGGAGGAGATACATAAGTAATAAGGAGCTTTGACATTAAAAGGTCCATAGAAGCCCTGCTTTGCTTCGATATTACTTACTAATTTAAACTCGACTGCTATTCCCTCAATCAGCATAGGAATATTGTTCGCATATTCTAATAGATCTGCAATGATTTCCCAATCCAGTGTTTCTTGTTTAAAGTGCCGGATGGATCTTCTGGAGAATATAGCTTCAAATGAATTCATCTTATCGATAACCCTCTTCCTTACTCGCTGGCAGCATTTTTTCGCATGGCTCTCTTCTTATAATAAAGAGGTGAGATACCATAATACTTTTTGAATAGCTTACTGAAATGATACACATCATCATAGCCGACTTGGTTAGCGATATTTTTAATGCTTCCACTGTCGGAATTCAGCAGGATATCCTTAGCTTTCTCCAGACGAATCTTAATTAAATAGTTAATGGGTGACTCACCTGTCTCCTCCTTGAAGATCTTTGAGATGTAGACAGGGCTCAGATACATATTATGCGCAATCTGTTCTAAAGATATCTTGTGCTCGTAATTCTCATTCAAATAATTTATGATACGGTTTACAGCATAACTCTTGTTATAGGATTCAAAATTGCAGCCTTTTTGTTCTGTCTTTTCAACGTCAGCGATTTCTCTCATGACAAGTAATAGCATCTGCATCAGGTGGGTCTTGAACATAAAATACCTGCCAACCTGGTTGCTTTCCCGCTCTGCAATCATTGCATAACAATGCATGGAGAGTTCCTGTTTAAGCTCCGCTGTCGTATGTAGAATATAGCTGCTCTCCGGTAGTTCGATGGAGTTCGCAGACATATTCTTAAATTGGAAGTCTGTGAAGCCGGAGATAAATTCTATGGTTGGTTCTTTGGGATTGGTGATGATGTGAGTGTGTTTCACTCCCGGATTACAGATCATCAGATCCCCCGCCTCAACCTCGAATTCCTTTCCCTCAACTAAATATTTCCCTTTTCCAGATAATATATAAGCAAGTTCCGCAAAGTCATGATCATGATATACTCCTTCATTGACCATTTTAACCTTTGAAACGTAGAAAACAGTAGGATTAAAATCATTATACGTCAAATCATAATCAAAAGCCATATAGCCTCCATCATATACGAGCGTAAGCGCGTAAGATTATAATGCTGTTGCCCGTTTTTTAGAAGTCGGACATAATACTGATATTATAACATTAGTCGCAAGAATAGGTAAATGTATTTTTTAAAATAATTTGTATTTCGCTAAAACAGTTATAAAAAGCACAACGCTGTCCAATCAATAGCCGTTTCCCGAAAAACAACATTTTGTTCATGTTTTGTACCAAAATTGCTATTGATTTTATGAAACCAAAGATTTATAGTATCCTTTAGCTCATTATAAACAATGTCATTATAATAAACCACATTAAGAATAATAGAAATCTCCATTCTTTTTACCTGGAAACAGACTATAATGAGAATACTAGTAATACCAATGAGGAGGAATGTTTATGACAGCGATGCAGTGGTTCTTTTCTTTTTTGAAGAAGTACCGCGCCAAACTAATTTTTGCAACGGTACTGGTTACAATTACCTGTATGATGGCCATTGTTAACCCACACATCTCAGGTATCATCGTAGACGATATCATTGAAGGAGGTAACCGTAATGTATTGCCGCTCATGATGGTGATCATGATTGCAACAAACCTAATACGAGCGGTCCTAAAATACTGGTTTCTTGTAATTTTTGAGCAATCCTCACAGGGTATGCTGTATACAATGCGTGATTTTGTTTATCGTAAATTACTGGCTCAGGATTTCAATTTCTATAATAAGAACCGGACCGGGGATCTGATGTCCAGGCAGACAGGTGATATGGAGGCGATAAGGCATTTTGTTGCCTATGTCATATATGGTGTGTATGAAAATGTACTACTTTTTGTAATAGCGTTAGTCATGATCTTCATCGTAGATTGGAAAATGGCGCTATGTATGATCGCTGTACTTCCACTAACTGCTGTGACCACAGCAAAACAGCTCAAGGCAGTCAAGCCTGCCTTCCAGAATATCCGTCAGCATTTCTCCAGCTTAAATACCTTTGTTCAGGAAAATGTCAGCGGTAATCGTGTCGTGAAGGCTTTTGCCAAGGAAGCTTATGAAACCGAGAAATTTAATAAAGAAAATGACGGCTACCGGGAAGCGGAGCTTGGTGCGGCGAACATCTGGCGTAAATATGTACCCATCTTCGAATTTCTGGCAAATGTATTGTCCATCATTCTCTATCTTGTCGGTGGAATTATGGTAGTCAAGGGCTATATGTCCATGGGTAAGCTGGTTACCGTCAGCGGATATCTGTGGATGCTGAATATGCCTCTGCGTCAGGCTGGTTGGTTGGCAAACGATTATCAGAGGTTCGTAACCTCAGTAGAGAGGATATATAATACAGTAATGGTTGAGCCTGCAATCCAGGTACCGGATCATGCAGTGTCGAAGAAGCGCTTCCGTGGAGAGATAGAATTCTCACATGTAAGCTATCATGCGGATGATGAAGTCATTCTTAAAGATATTAATTTTCAAATCAAACCAGGCCAAACGGTTGGAATTATTGGTGCTACCGGCTCCGGTAAATCCACTCTGATGAATCTGTTGTGTCGTTTTTATGATGTGACAGAAGGCGAGGTTAAGATTGATGGCATTAATCTGAAGGATTTGGATCTCTATTCGCTCCGAGATAATATCGGCATGGCGATGCAGGATGTGTTCCTATTCTCTGATACCATCGAGGGAAATATCGCTTATGGCAGACCAAATTGCAGCTTTGATGAGGTAGAAGCAGTTGCTAAGATTGCAAATGCCCACAATTTCATACTGCAGATGCCGGAAGGTTATGATACGATTGTCGGTGAACGTGGAGTAGGTCTGTCCGGTGGACAGAAGCAGAGAATCTCCTTAGCAAGAGCCTTATTGAAGAGTCCCTCCGTTATCATATTGGATGATACCACCTCGGCAGTTGATATGGAGACCGAGACACAGATTCAGAATGAACTTGGCTCCTTACATGAGAAGCATACGGTATTCTTGATTGCGCACCGTATCTCATCCATTAAGGATGCAGATCAGATATTGGTTGTAGATGATGGAAGAATTATTGAGTCCGGTACCCACGACGAGCTACTTGAGAAAAGGGGCTATTACTATACGGTATTCCATCATCAGTATGGAGACTTTGATGCTATTGTACAGAACAAGTCATTCCATCGTCACAGTGAATGGTTGAAAGGGGGGAGCATGGTTGGCTAGAAATAAATATGATATTGATGAAACCCTACAAACTGAATTTAACTTTTCCCATTTGAAACGTTTAGCAACATACATAAAGCCTTACCGCAAGGATATGTACTTTACGATCTTCTTAATGACGGTATCCTCAGCACTCGGTATGATGACACCAATCTTTTTGATGCAGATCATGGATGTCTTTATTCCGGAGAAGAATATAACAGGAATCGTTGTGGTGAGTTTAATTCTCCTCGTAATCTACTTCTTAATATCCTGGATTATTCGTATTAAGACGACCATAACCTCAAGACTGGGACAGAATATCATTCATACGATCCGAAGTGATATATTTAAGCATCTACAAGAGTTACCGTTCTCCTATTACGATGATAAGCCCCATGGCAAGATTCAAGTACGTGTAGTTAATTATGTTAACAGCTTAAGTGACCTGTTATCCAATGGTATCGTTAATACGATTACAGAGCTCTTTAGCTTATTCTTCATCATAGGTTGTATGTTATATATTAATGTAAGACTTACCTTGCTATGTTTATGCGGACTTCCTCTTCTGATGGCAATTATATTCATTATTAAGAAGAAGCAGAGAGTAGCATGGCAGCAATCCAGCAATAAATCCTCCAATCTCAATGCTTATATTGCAGAGAGTATCAACGGAATCCGTGTAACCCAGAGCTTTACGAGAGAGCAGGAGAACATCAAGATCTTCAATACCTTGAGCAATGATTATAGAAATGCCTGGATGCGTGCAGTTAAATTGAATTTCATATTATGGCCGGCGATACAGAACATCGCAACCTGGACCAATGTAGCAGTCTTTGTCCTTGGTATAGCCTGGATGGATCGTGGCATGAAAGGGATTACAGTCGGAGCATTGATCGCTATGACAAGCTATGTAGGCAGGTTCTGGGCTCCGGTAAATACTCTGGCAAGCTTCTATAACTCTATTCTGACCGCAGTGTCCTATCTCGAGAGAATATTTGAGACTATCGATGAGCCTGTCCTCGTGAAGGACTGCAAAGGTGCTATTCCGATGCCTGCTATTAGCGGTGAGGTTGAGTTCAGGGATGTAACCTTCAGCTATGAGGATGGAATACCGATATTGAATGGCATCAGTTTTAAGGCAAATGTAGGTGATTCCATTGCGATTGTTGGGCCTACCGGTGCTGGAAAGACAACGATTATCAATCTGATTAGTCGCTTCTATAATCTTGACTCCGGTCTGATTACCATTGATGGAACTGACATCAGCAAGGTTACTATTAGTTCACTGCGTAAGCAGATGGGTGTTATGCTTCAGGATAGCTTCATCTTCTCAGGTACGATAATGGACAATATTCGTTATGGTAACATGGAGGCAACGGATGAGCAGGTAATTGAAGCAGCGAAGACCGTACGTGCCCATGATTTTATCATTAATCTGGAGAACGGCTATAACACTCAGGTAAATGAGCGAGGAA
>JAQZBA010000241.1 GCA_029239365.1 Herbinix sp.
GGTAATATGATATCCGATGGGCATCCAGATATTACCGGATTTTAGGTACATATAGGCAAATAACACACCAACTAAAGTTAAGTTGACATAAGGAACGATTCCAATACCTGAATTAGCACTATGGAGTAATGCGAAGATAATAGCTGAAATAATAATAATTGCAGGGACATTCTTAGTCTGACGTAATACGGACATAATGTATCCACGGCCTAGTATTTCCTCTGCAAAGCCTACCGAAATGAATATGAACAGGTATAGTATCTGTGTCACAGAAAAATGAGGTGTCCAGGAAGCTACTTCTGCCTGTCCGGAGAGTAGGATAGCGGCAAATACTACAGCAATCGAGGTTGCTCCAAAGAGTAGGCCGACAATAAGCTCCTTGTAGTTGGCTTTGATCGGGGTTAAGCCCATATCAGACAATTTACGCTTGGTGGAAATCTTCCATGCTAAGATTGGTATTAGAATGGTAATTGCTTCCTGCATAATCATCATAATGATATTGATTTTCTCCATAATCTTCTGGCCACGATCCGTATAAGTATACGAGAAAGCATCAGCTCCAACGATTAAGTCACCATTTGCCATAAGAATACCGGATGCAATCATACCAATAACGATGGACAATACCATTACACTTCCGAAGAAAATGCCAAGAACTGCGGCAATTTTCCAACCTGAACGAACCTTTCCCTCCCTATTTTTAAACATAAAATACCCATCCTTTCTTGTATTTTTATTCATGACAAGTGAATTGATTTATTAATTCATCTTATCTATACAATATAGGAGAGAAAAGTGCACCCAAATACTGAATATTATATTTTAAGTGTATTCTTCTCTCCTATATGAATATTTCCCCTGATTACGCTTTATTGTTCATGTTCTTAACTGCGGTTGATAACATCAGCTTAATACGATTGAGCTGATTCACTTCACTGGCGCCGGGATCATAATCTACGGCGACGATATTGGCTTCCGGATGTTGCCTGCGAAGCTCCTTGATTACTCCTTTACCCACGATATGGTTAGGAAGACAGGCAAAGGGCTGTGCACATACTATATTCTTAACTCCGGTATGGATTAACTCGAGCATCTCACCGGTTAAGAACCATCCTTCACCGGTCTGGTTACCAGTCGATACAACAGGCTCAGCATACTCAGCCAACTTCTTAATCGATGCCGGTGGTGTAAAGCGCTTACTTCGTGCAAATTCTCTTCTTGCGGTCTTTCTGATCTGCTCTAATGCCCAGATGACCAGATTACCAATGTGTGCACTAATTTTCTTCTTACCCAGATATCTTGCTTTAAAATTATTATTGTAGGAACTGTACATAAAGAAATCAAGTAGATCCGGTACGACCGCCTCAGCGCCTTCTGCTTCCAGTAACTCTACAAGATAATTATTCGCAGAGGGTAAGAACTTAACTAAGATCTCACCTACAATACCAACTCGGGGCTTTTGTATTGTCTCATCCAGCGGAAGCTGATCAAAAGCGCGAATGATACCTCGGAGGTTACGTTTATACTCATTCCAATTGCCTTTCTCGAGGCTCTTAATACATATCGTTCGCCATTTGTCATGAAGGGAATTGGCTGAACCCGGGACTTGCTCATAAGGTCTGGTACGATAAAGAACACGCATGAATACATCGCCATAGACGAGAGACTGCATGGCTGTAATTAGCAGCTTCGGGGTGATTTTCATACCCGGATTCTTCTCAAGTCCGGAAGCACTCAGGGAGATTACAGGGACTTGTGACATTCCTGCCTTCTCCAAAGCCCTACGGATGAAGCCGATGTAGTTCGTTGCGCGACAACCTCCACCGGTCTGCGTAATCATGATAGCAACTTTATTTAAGTCATATTTACCGGATAATAAAGCATCCATAATCTGTCCGACCACCATAAGGGATGGGAAGCAGGCATCATTATTCACATACTGAAGACCTACATCAATGGAGCGACGATTATCATTCGGCAGAACAACTACCTGATATCCCCCGCTACGAAGAGCCGGCTCAAGTAAGTCGAAATGAATCGGTGACATCTGAGGAGCAAGTATGGTATAAGTATCCTTCATCTCTTCTGTAAAGATAGCTCTGTGATGAGCAGAGGAGGTTATCTCAGGTGTAATATTCTTAATTTCACGTTCGCGGACAGCGGATAAAAGGGAGCGAATACGGATTCTTGCGGCACCTAGGTTATTCACCTCGTCGATCTTCAGCACAGTATAAATCTTACCGGATTTCGTCAGAATATCATTCACTTGATCTGTAGTAACAGCATCTAAGCCACAGCCGAAGGAATTAAGTTGAATTAATTCCAGGTTGGGCTGGCTGCGAACATAGGAAGCCGCAGCATATAACCTTGAATGATACATCCACTGGTCAATAACGATGGTTGGACGGTCTATCGTTCCAAGATGGGAGACAGAGTCCTCCGTTAATACGGCAACACCATAGGAATTAATCAATTCAGGTATACCATGATGAATCTCCGGGTCGATATGATAAGGGCGACCTGCTAGTACGATACCCTTACGTCCCGAGGCATGAAGATATGCCATGGTTTCCTCGCCTTTCTTTCTCAGATCCTCACGGGCAGCCATTAACTCAGCCCAGGAGGAAGAAACGGCGGCTCTAACCTCAGGTGAAGGAACCCCTTTTGCAGTAAAGAGCTCAATTAATCGAGTAGTCAATATCTCTTCACTTTCGAAGGAAAGGAAAGGATTATCAAAATGTATGGAAGGATTCTTTAATTCTTCCACGTTATTTTTAATATTCTCGGGATAGGAAGTTACAATTGGACAATTATAATGGTTGTTTGCACCATCCACTTCTTTTCGTTCAAAGGGGATGCTTGGATAAAAGATATATTGAACTCCCTGATCAATTAGCCATTTGATGTGTCCATGAACTACCTTGGCCGGATAGCATTCGGACTCGCTGGGAATGGATTCGATGCCAAGCTCATAGATCTTTCTGGTGGTGGTAGGGGATAGTACTACACGGTAACCTAACTTAGTGAAGAAGGTATGCCAGAAGGGATAATTTTCATACATATTAAGAACTCTCGGAATTCCTACAACTCCACGCTTTGCATCCTCATCTGAGAGTACAGGATAAGAGAAATAGCGATCCATTTTATATTCAAATAGGTTAGGGATGTTATCTACATTCTTCTCTTTCCCTAATCCACGCTCACAACGATTACCGGTGATATACTGTCTACCTCCGGTGAACTTGTTAATAGTCAAAAGACAATGATTTGTACAACGCTTACAGCGTCCAAGAGTGGTATCGAACTTAAGCTCATTAATCTCTGCGATGGATAACATGGAACTGTCTTCGCCTTCATAATGCTCTCTGGCAATTAAGGCAGCACCGAAGGCACCCATAATACCGGCGATGTCAGGTCGGACTGCATTGCAGCCGGAGATGGTTTCAAAGCTTCGAAGTACCGCATCATTATAGAAGGTACCTCCTTGAACTACCATTTTTGCTCCGAGATCCTTCGGATTGGTAATCTTAATTACCTTATATAATGCGTTCTTAATTACAGAGTAAGCCAGACCGGCTGAGATATCTGCAACGGTTGCGCCTTCCTTCTGTGCCTGTTTTACTTTGGAATTCATGAATACGGTGCAACGGGTACCCAGATCGATTGGATTTTGAGCAAACAAGGCAACCTTAGCGAAATCTTCTACCTCGTAATTCAGAGATTTTGCAAAGGTTTCGATAAAGGAACCACACCCGGAGGAGCAGGCTTCATTCAGAAGCACATTATCTACCGAATGATTTTTTATCTTAATACATTTCATATCCTGACCACCGATGTCTAGGATACAATCCACCTCGGGCTCAAAGAAAGCAGCTGCATGATAATGGGCTACGGTCTCAACCTCACCTTCATCCAGCATCAGTGCGGCTTTAATAAGAGCTTCACCATAGCCGGTGGAACAGGAGCGTACGATGTTAGCTTTCACAGGCAGCAGTTCGAAAATCTCCTTCATGGCCCTTATTGTAGTTTTCAAAGGACTTCCGTTATTATTACTGTAGAAGGAATAGAGAAGTGCACCATCTTCGCCAACCAATGCCACCTTTGTGGTGGTAGAGCCGGCATCGATTCCAAGGTAGCAATTGCCTTCATATTCCGTCAGATTTCCTTTTTTTACGGTATGTACAGAGTGTCTATTCTTAAATTCTTCATATTCAGCTTCATTAGTAAATAGAGAAGGCATTCGGTTGACTTCAAAATCCATTTTAATACCACGAGATAGTAACTCATAAAGCGAGGACAACTGGGTTGATACGCTAGAATTAGAATTCATGGCAGCACCGATCGCGGCGAACAGATGGGAGTGTACAGGAGCGATTACCTGCTCCTCAGTCAGATTCAGAGTACGGATAAAAGCGTTCTTTAACTCACTCAGGAAATGAAGTGGACCTCCTAAAAATGCAACATTTCCGCGGATAGGCTTGCCACAGGCAAGACCACTGATCGTCTGGTTCACCACCGCCTGAAAGATGGAGGCGGAAAGATCCGGCTTCGTAGCACCTTCATTAATTAAAGGCTGTATGTCCGATTTGGCAAAAACACCGCACCTTGCTGCAATTGGGTAAATTGCCTGATAATCTTTAGCATATTCATTGAGTCCAGCGGCATCTGTCTTAAGTAAGCTTGCCATCTGGTCGATAAAGGAACCGGTACCTCCGGCACAGATCCCATTCATTCGTTGTTCGATACCATTGGTAAAATAGATAATCTTTGCATCTTCACCACCAAGCTCAATTGCTACATCGGTCTGAGGAGCAAAGTCCTGAAGTGAGGTAGACACTGCGACCACCTCTTGAACAAAGGGTATATCTAGGTGCTTTGAAATTGTTAAACCACCGGATCCGGTTATGACAGGAGAGACACTTTGATTGCCAAGTGCCTCCTGCGCCTTCCCCACCAAACCGGCAAGTGTTTCCTGAATATTAGCAAAATGTCGCTCATAATCTGAAAATAATAATTCCCCTGCCTCATTGATGATTGCTATTTTAACTGTTGTCGATCCGATATCAATGCCTAATCTATTATTAATATTCATGTTAAAATTCTCCTTATTGCGTAACCGTAAAAAATTGGTATGCCAAAAATAAGCTTTCTATATTATACGATACATATCTTTGAAGTTCAACAACATAATTTCATATAAATAAGAACAAAGCATAAAATAATTCTTAAATATTTATATGTAACTTCTACAACTTCTGACACACGAAGGTTAACATTCTGCATCCTTGATGTAGTTAATCCAAAAGTGAATTATGAATTATATAATTCACATTATGAAAAGTAGTTAATGTATATGCCTGAACCCTTTTTCCAAGTACCGAATATATTAGATACTAAGGTAATCATATGCAATTGGAAGGAGCACCAATATGTACTGTATTAATTATGTGGTTCAGAAAGGGGATACTCTCTATAGCATCAGCAGGCATTTTAATATAGGGATTAACGCTATCATGGTTGCCAACCCCCTCGTGAATGTATACAATATGATGATTGGAGAGATAATATGTATTCCAATTAGTGTACCAAGTAATAATTATTCTAATTTTACATCATATCTAGTTGAGGAGGGAGACACTCTGGGCAGCATCTTAGATCAATACGGAATTAATTTGGCAGATCTGATGCAGGGTAATAATCTGGAGGAGATATTCTTGCTTCCCGGAACTACTTTGAACGTACCGATTGTTGGAGAAGAAGAATAATTACCGAGCTCCCCAATGAAATGGTGTTTGTATATCAGCATTTTTGGGGAGCAAAGTTATGTATACTGATGAACTCGTGACATAGATTTTAATCAATTTTTAAGAAGAATTACATTTTGTTTTGTTTGACAAAGATATCATAAAAACATATAATTAGCGTAGTGATCAATGCGATCGGAGTAAAGGATCATGAATAGTTCTATATTCATGATAT
>JAQZBA010000242.1 GCA_029239365.1 Herbinix sp.
CCAGCCGTTGACCGGTATTACTGCAGAAAAGCATGATTCCTTTATCAGCCCTACTCCGGAGGGTAAAATCACCATGGAATTCTCAGGTAAAGAATTGATTAAGGGTGAACCCGACGCTTCCTCCTTCCCATCCGGTGGAATTAGAGCTACCTTCGAGGCAAGAGGCTATACCGCTTGGGACTGTACCTCACCGGCATTCTTAAGAGAAGATGCAGCAGGGGTAACTCTCTGTATACCCACTGCTTTCTGTTCTTACACTGGAGAAGCACTGGATCTGAAGACACCGTTACTTCGCTCCATGGAAGCACTTAGCACTCAGGCAGTCAGAATTGTGAAGCTGTTTGGTCATAATGATGTGAAGAGAGTAACTCCTTCCGTAGGTCCTGAGCAGGAGTATTTCTTAGTTGATAAAGCAAAATACTTAAAGAGAGACGACCTTATCTTCACCGGAAGAACCTTATTTGGTGCTATGCCTCCGAAGGGTCAGGAATTAGATGACCATTATTTTGGTAGTATTAAGGAAAGAGTAGCTTCCTTCATGAAGGAATTAAATATCGAACTCTGGAAGATGGGTGTAACTGCTAAGACGCAGCATAACGAGGTAGCTCCTGCACAGCATGAATTAGCTCCGATCTATGCCAGTGCCAATATTGCTACCGATCATAACCAGTTAGTAATGGAATGTATGAAGAAGGTAGCTAACCGCCATAGCCTGGCATGTCTGCTTCACGAGAAACCCTTTGCAGGTGTAAATGGTTCCGGTAAGCATGATAACTGGTCCATGGTTACAGATACCGGTAAGAACCTTCTTGAACCGGGTAAAACTCCTCATGATAATATACAGTTCCTGTTAGTACTTGCAGCTATGTTGAAGGCTGTTGATATACATGCAGATCTCCTTCGTGTATCAGCGGCAAATCCTGGTAATGATCACAGATTAGGCGCTAACGAAGCACCTCCTGCAATTATATCTGTATTCTTAGGATCTCAGCTGGAAGACGTTATATCTCAGTTGATTGAGACTGGTGAAGCCAAGAGTAGTAAGGATGGCGGCAAGATGAATGTCGGTGTACACTCAATTCCTGAGTTTAAAAAGGATGCGACTGACCGTAATCGTACTTCACCTTTTGCTTTTACCGGAAATAAATTTGAATTCCGTATGGTTGCATCTTCTATGTCCATCGGAACGGCAAATACCGTTCTTAACACAATCGTTGCGGATGTATTTAAGGAAATGGCAGATGAACTAGAGAAGGCAGAAGATTTTACTCTTGCAGTTCATGACTTGATTAAAAAAACCTTAACTGAACATCAGAGAATTGTATTTAACGGCAATGGTTATGCTGAAGCTTGGGTGGAAGAAGCAGCTAGAAGAGGTCTTCCGAATATTAAGTCTATGGTGGAAGCAATCCCTGCCTTGGTTACAGATAAATCCATCAAGTTGTTTGAGAAGCATAAGGTATGTTCCGCGGTAGAACTTCATTCCCGCGCCGAGATTTTGTATGAGGCATATGCTAAGGCAATCAACATTGAAGCAAAGACTATGATTTCCATGGCTACCTTGAAATATATCCCTTCTGTCATAACCTATACCAAGAAGCTTGCAGATACCATTAATACAGTTAAGTCTGCAGTAGCTGATGCTGATACCAGTGTTCAGAGTGGTTTGCTCAGAGAAGTATCCACACTTCTTACGAAAGCACAAGCTGCTGTTAAGAAGTTACAGGAGGTTACCGCAGAGGCTAACGAGATTTCTGAGATTCCTGAACAGTCGATGTTCTTCAAGGAAGCCGTTGTTCCTGCAATGACGGAGCTTAGAACTCCGATTGATACGTTGGAGCTCTTGGTAGAGAAAGAATTGTGGCCGGTTCCTACTTATGGCGATCTGTTATTTGAGGTATAATCTTGTAATAACACAGGATAGACTCTTTAAAACGAATTAATTGTCTGATAGAGCATACATCACAAAGGCCGTTTCTTATACATAAGAAACGGCCTTTTTATATAAGTGGATGTCTCTGCAAAGTGATGGGGTATGATTCGTTTGAATCATACCCCATTTACTTGATTTATTAATTGAACAAGGTTACGGTAAGACTACATCTTATTACGGAATACAACATCATTATCTTTGCACAGATATTGAGCTGCCTGCCGTCCTGTGGACAGTGCCACAGGCATACCTCCCGGTGGTTGTAACCGCTGCCCCGCGAAATAAAGATGATCAATGTTCTTAGACTTACTGGGATAGCTTATCTGCTTGAAACCCGGTGGCATAAGAGTCATCCAGGAACCATGGTAGGTTCCGCAATAACGTTCATAGGTCAAAGGAGTTGCTACATCCCAGACTGCCAACTTGCCTGTAATGGCTGGTATTTTTTCTTCAAGCCTTGCAATGATCTGGTCAATCAGTTCTTGCTTACGCTGTTCATAGGACCCATTTTCCTTCGAGGTCTTCCAATACTCATAATTACCATCCAGGATAAGTGTAAGAGCAGTACCACCTTGCGGTGCGTAGCCTTGATAACTTGCATAATTGTTGACACTGATGGTATTGATCTGCTTACCTGCAAAATCAATTGTCTTATCAAGAGAGAAGATGATTGCTTCGGGCAAATGAGATAAATCAGCTTCAACACCAATACTGATAAAGGTACAGTTGGCGAGTCCGGTATTCGAGCGCATATTTTCTGCCCAGGGCTCCTGCAAGGGCTGATCAAATAATTGGTCAATTGCAGAACGTGTATCAGAAGCAACAATCACATCATCTGCAGTGTGATATGTTCCCGCAACCATAACACCGGTAGCTTTCCCACCTTCAATTGTAATCTTCTCAACCGGTAAACCATATTGGACTGTTCCCCCTAATTGTTTAAAATAATTCGCCATATTAGTGGCCATCTTAAGGGAGCCTCCCTCGACATAACCGCCGTCACCACTGGATAGACAAGCTAAGGTAAACATTAGGGCAGTTGATGCGTAATCTTCACCGGCAATGTGGGTGAGCAGGGAACGAATTGCCGGATGCTTAAATTGCTTCACATATTCCCCGATCGATTGCTTAGCAAAGTGATTCATACGTAATAAGGCCGGAAGCATCTTCAGAAGCATACCTAGCATAGAAGGGCCTTTTTCTTTTGTTTTTACCTTTAACCCCGGAATATTCATAATCGGCATACTCATCGCAGCAAAAGTCTTTACATCCCTACATAAGCGTCTAATGAGAGTGGAGTCTTCCGGTGATATAGAACAAAGATGCTCTTGCAACTTCACCAGATCGCGATACAGGCAGACATTCTGGCCGTTATGGACGTAGGTAATGAAAGGATCACGATTATGTATCTTGGTATCCTTAGTCAGGGCTCCTGTCTCCTCCCAGAGCCTACGGAGCGGTTGCTGCTTATCTGAACCGGTCAACCAATGCATTCCACCTTCAAACAGATAGCCTTTTCTCTTCCAGCTGGTACAATTTCCTCCTGGTATCGTGTGCTGTTCGAATAACATAACCTCGAATCCACTTTGTAGTGCATAAATTCCGGCAGCCATTCCGGCAATACCGGCTCCAACAATAATTACTTTCTTCATGATTATCTCCTCCTTATCATATCAACGATCCATGTACTTTCAGGACACGGTAAATCCGGATTAATCGCAAGTTCTTCACATACTCCTTGGATTGCTGCCCAATATGCAATCGAAAGAGCCATTGGATTACCCTCCCTGAGGGTTCCGTTTTGCTGTCCTGCCTCGATCAATAAAACGGTTTGCGATATTGTATCTAAGCCTTTAAGCATTAGCTTCACAGAGTCAGGAGCAGCATCGTTGTACTGGACCTGCTTCATGAGTAGGAACATTTTAGCTGTCAGAGGATCTTTTGAGGCGTATTTAAGGATCTGCTTTGCGGTAGTCTCAAAAAATGTTAGAGGATCACTTTTGTCATTCGACATAACTGACTCAGGACCTGACAATCCCAATCTTACTAGCTCCTCATAGAGATGCTCTTTTGAATTGAAATAGTGAAATAGCAGACCGACACTCATATTGACTTTATTAGCGATATCAACGACCTTAGTGGCAGCAAAACCTTTGTGTATAAATAAATCCAGAGCAGCAGATAGGATATCCTGACGCCTTTTTTCTTTTTGTTCTATTCGTTTGTTCATTTCGTTGAACCTCTATTCATTGAATTTATATTCAATAATATATCAAATATTCCAAGTAATGTCAATATTATTTTTCGAGGAGACGATAGGACCGGGTTTTAGTCTTCGGTTATGAGAAGGATGTCGTGAAAATTAACTTGACAAGGGAAGCATTTTCCTTTATATTTTGATTATCAAAATATTTGTATTACAAAATATATCCAAGAAGCTTAATGAGCAGGCTGTCTTGTAGTTAGTATTGGAGGCATAGCGATTGCTACCTAAGTTATGCATGGGAGTGAAAGAACATGAATGAGAAATTGGTTGAGATTAATAAAATGCTTGTTGAGGTTTATGATGATGTAAATCTTATTGAGGAATATTCTATCAAGCAGGGAACCTTCAGCGATTTGTCAATTACGGAGATACATACCATAGAGGCGATTGGTCTGTATGGGGCTAAGACAATGTCAGAGGCATCGATGGAGTTAGGTATCACCATGGGAACCTTAACAATTGCTGTTGACAAGTTAATAAAGAAGGGATATTTGGAACGTAGCCGAAGTAACTCGGATCGAAGAATTGTTAATGTTAATCTGACCAATCGTGGAAAACTGGCGTATAGAATTCATGAAAAGTTTCATTTAGATATGGTAAAGGCAATCATGCTGGATTTTACACTCCAGGAAGAAGAAGCATTATTAAGAGCCTTAAGCAAGCTGAATAAGCATCTGAAGGATATTTATCTTGGATCAGATAGATAATAGATTAGCCTAGTGATTATAGTAAGGAGGACTCCAGAATGAGACGCGCAATTATTGCAGGAACAGGTAGTTATGTTCCTGAATATAGAATGACAAATGATGATTTGGCAAAGATAGTTGAGACCAGCGATGAATGGATAGCATCAAGAACTGGAATTACAGAAAGACGGATATCAACCGGTGAGAATACCTCAGACCTGGCCTATGAAGCAGCACGTAGAACACTGCAAATTGCAAATATTGATGCAACAGAGATTGACCTTATAATCTGCGCGACGATAACACCGGATTCCTTTATGCCCTCCGTTGCCTGCATCGTACAGGAACGCTTGGGAGCAAAACAAGCAGCTGCCTTTGACCTGACAGCAGCCTGCAGTGGATTGATCTATGGAATGGCTTGTGCGTCATCCTTCATTGAGACAGGAATGTTTCAGAATATCCTGGTCATCGGAGCTGAGACGCTATCAAAGACCTTGGATTGGACGGATCGATCTACCTGTGTCCTCTTCGGAGATGGTGCAGGTGCAGTAGTATTAAGTGCTTCTGATTCCTGTAACGGGATTTCAGCGATTCATCTATTGAGTGATGGAAGTAAGCAGGATTATCTATGCCTACCCGCATTACCCCTTATTAATCCAATGATACAGGAGATTGAGAATCAGCCTCAGGTAATAACGATGAAAGGGCAGGAAGTATTTAAGTTTGCGGTCAGAAGTATCGCAGTGCATATTAATACTGTACTGGAGAAGGCAAAAGTGTCCGAAGAGGATATCAAATATATCGTAACTCATCAAGCGAATTGCCGCATAATTGAGCAGGCGTCTAAATCTACTAAGATCCCGATTGAGAAGTTCTATATGAACTTGGATCGGTTTGGCAATACCTCAGCAGCATCCATAGGGATTGCACTTGATGAAATGGTTCAAAGAGGATTGCTAACGAGTGGTGATAAGCTAATTCTGGTTGGGTTTGGCGGAGGAATGACCAGCGGGGCGATACTGGTAGAATGGAAATGATAGAGTGGGGTTTTTTTAAGCTAATACTTAAAATATTTTAAT
>JAQZBA010000243.1 GCA_029239365.1 Herbinix sp.
TGCTGACCGTGAATCGAAAGCTTGCGGTCAGTCGCACCATGGGTCAGATGTAATTCATATTCTTTGTAATCTTCATCTCCAAGGAAGGTATAACCAAAGGTTGAGTAACCGAAGGTGGTAAGCTCCCTACTAAGGATATGACCGCTCCGGTCGACGAAGAGTTTCATCTGTAGAGCATCCTCATCACTGTGTTCCTCCAGCTCTTCGTAAATAGCACTCTCTGCCTCACCAATGACTTGCAGATATTGGTCCTTGGTCATATGCAATAAGGGCAGAAGAGAGAGAATATCTTCATCAGCTCTTGCAGTGTCAAACAGGGTAAGAAAGAGCTCTTCAGCTTCCTCTCTGGTAATTGTTATTGTAAGCTGGTTGCAGATCACGGCCATAGTATCGAGTGAGAGAGGCACATTCTTCTCCAAGGTGACATGCTTCAGGCGATCGAAGAATAGCTCCATATACCGCTTTGAGATTCTTGTCAGAATATCCGTATTAAGGAGTTCAAGTTGCTCCTGATATGTACCTTGGGAGGTTTCACTAGTATCAAAGGACGCAGTTAGGTATGCTTTACTAATTTCAGGGAAACGCATCGAAAGCTTCTGCGCAACCTCATCTAAGAAAAGCTCAGCAGTAATCAATTTCGTATCATTAAGCTTGATATCGATAGTTTCATCCGTCTTCTGATCACCGGAGACATGAACCATAGTAAGGCCAACACTATCGATGGGAATACCGAGCATATTCTCGAGATCTTTGAGAGAAGTCCCTGCCGCACTACTCATGACGGAGTCAAGCTCACCGCGATTAAAGGAGATCTTGGAGGTGAGGTTGTAAGCATTACTATCGCCCTCAGGAGTACTCTGCTTAGGTACTGAGGTAATCAGACGGTACATTCCGTATTGCTCTATATAGGTGTAGTATTCCTTTGGAGATTTGGTTAACAGGAAGTATTGATTAATTAAAGTATCCCGGTTGGCATAGGCGATACCGGCACCTGAGAGAAGGACTATGATGATCAAGAGAATCAAGATAATCCTACTACGTTTTCTGCTATTATATTTCATGTGAGCCTCCGCATTATCATTTCGCATAAGTTTATATTTTATTTTGCCATTTTTTCTATTCGTAGTATATCATGAATATAGAGTTATATTCATGATCGTCAGCTCCGATCGCATACCTGCAAACAAGTTTGCAGTATGCTCACTACGCTTATATTGTAACTTAAAATAATGGGAATGGCAAATCTGATAGAATTTTGCACTAATTTTTAGGGGATTTTTTTACTACTTTTCAGGGTCAGTTACAGTTGAAATAGCGCATAAGGTATAATATAATGAGTGATGGAGTACAAATAGTAATTAGGAGGTAAATTAAATGCAATACGGATATTTTGACGATTCAAAAAAGGAGTATGTGATTACCACACCCACCACTCCTTATCCTTGGATCAACTATTTAGGATCTCAGGCATTCTTTTCGCTAATATCGAATACTGCCGGAGGTTACAGCTTCTACAAGGATGCAAAGCTTAGAAGAATAACTCGTTATCGTTATAATAATGTGCCATTGGATCTTGGCGGTGGACGTTATTATTATATCAATGACGGAGGTGATGTGTGGTCACCGGGCTGGGCTCCTGTGAAGAAGGAACTTGATCAGTATGAATGTAGACATGGTATGGGTTACACGAAGATTACCGGCGCTCGGGGAGGCGTTGAGACAGAGATTACTTTCTTCGTACCGATGGATACCAATGCTGAGATTCATAAGGTAGTAGTAAAGAACACCTCGGACAAGAAGAAGCAGGTGAAGCTGTTCTCCTTCTTAGAGTGGTGTCTATGGAATGCTCAGGATGATACTACCAACTTCCAGAGAAATTATAACACGGGCGAGGTTGAAGTTAAGGGCTCCGTGATCTATCATAAGACAGAATATAAGGAAAGACGTGACCATTATGCGTTCTTCTCCGTAAATGCACCGATTGCCGGTTTTGATTCTGACCGCGAGAGCTTTATGGGAACTTATAATGGCTTCGATCAACCTCAGGCAGTCATGGATGGTAAATCCACCAACTCTGTAGCCGATGGTTGGCATCCGATTGCCTCCCACTCGATTGAAGTAGATCTTGAGCCCGGAGAGACAAAGGATTATGTATTTATATTAGGTTATGTTGAGAATGCTTTCGAAGAGAAATTCGAGAGCAAGAATGTGATAAATAAACAGAAAGCAGAAGCAATGATTGCCCAGTATGCGACAACCGAAGCAGTGGACAAGGCTTTTGCAGAGCTTGGTGAGCATTGGGATCAGTTGTTATCCAAGTATAATGTGAATAGTAATGATGAGAAGCTGAACCGTCAGGTAAATGTATGGAATCAATATCAGTGTATGGTTACCTTCAATTTATCCAGAAGTGCTTCCTACTTCGAGTCCGGTATCGGCAGAGGCATGGGCTTCAGAGATTCCAATCAGGATCTTCTTGGCTTCGTACATCAGATCCCGGATCGTGCAAGAGAGAGAATTATCGATCTTGCCTCCACCCAGCTACAGGATGGTGGAGCATATCATCAGTATCAGCCACTGACGAAGAAGGGTAATGATGAGATCGGTGGCAACTTTAACGATGATCCGTTGTGGCTAGTACTTGCTGTTGTCTCTTATATCAAGGAGACCGGGGATTACTCCATCCTCGATGTTATGACACCATTTGATAATGATGAGTCTACCAGTACGCCTCTCGCGGACCATCTGAAGCGTTCTATGGACCATGTTATCAATAATGTCGGACCTCATGGACTTCCGCTGATCGGTCGAGCTGACTGGAACGACTGCCTCAACTTAAATTGCTTCTCTACCGAGCCAGGTGAGTCCTTCCAGACCTCCACCAGTAAGGATGGCAAAGTCGCTGAGTCAGTAATGATTGCCGGAATGTTCTGTTATATCGGTGAGGAGTATGTAACACTGATGAATAAGATTGGCAATCAAGCAGAGGCCGACCGTACCAAGGCAGAGATTACTAAGATGCGTGATGTTATCATGCATGACGGCTGGGATGGTTCCTGGTTCGTTCGTGCATATGATGATTACGGTAAGAAAATCGGAAGTGATGAGAATGAAGAAGGCAAGATCTTCATCGAGTCCCAAGGTCTTTGCATCATGGGTAACTGTGGTACTGAGGATGGTAAGGCAATTCAAGCACTGGATGCTGTGGACGAGCGCCTTGGCACTAAGTACGGTCTGGTACTTCAGAACCCTGCATTTACAAAATATTATGTGGAATACGGTGAGATTTCTACTTATCCGGCAGGATACAAAGAGAATGCCGGTATCTTCTGCCACAACAATGCTTGGATCATGATTGCGGAAGCGCAGATGGGTAGAGGCGATAAAGCCTTTGATTACTTTACAAGAATAGCACCTTCCTATACTGAAGATTATTCAGAGATTCATCGTATGGAACCCTATGTATACTCCCAGATGGTAGCCGGTAAGGATGCGAGACGTCACGGCGAAGCGAAGAACTCCTGGTTAACAGGTACCGCTTCCTGGAACTTTGTAGCAATCTCCCAGGCAATCCTCGGAATCAAACCGGAATACGATGGCTTGCAGGTGGATCCTTCTATCCCGAAGGCATGGGATGGATATACGGTAACCCGTGAATTCAGAGGAGACAAGTATCATATCGCTGTAAAGAACCCGAACCATGTATCCAAGGGAGTTGCGAAGATGATTGTAGATGGCAAGGAAGTTCAGGGTAATATCATTCCTCTTGCGGGCGACAAGAAGACTCATGAGGTTGAGGTTGTGCTCGGATAATAATTTGCTCGTAGAATTGTTAAAATAAGATCAAAAAAACAGGAAGCTCAGAAGAGCTTCCTGTTTTTTGATCTGGCTCTGCTACAGTTTATTGTTGATATTTGAGCAGTGATAATCAGGACTTGCTCAATTATTGTATATGGTTAGCTTCAGATAAATGAATAAAATATAAATATCTTAGTCTTCCCTTCGTTTTTATCAGTAATGAATTGAAATATTTTACAAAACATGATATAAATATACGTAATACTGTTAAATCGTGCCAATTAATAAAGTAATGTTTGAAATATAGCAAATCGGATAGGACTGAAATTAGTGAAGGGGAAGAAAATGAAAAAGACAGATAATATGATAAAAAAATGTTTCAGGGTGGTTTGGCCGTTGATTTTCGTTGTCTTGATCACAATACTCTATGCTATCTGTATCGGAGTAGTCATCGGATTAATATATTTATCAATATACTTGTATCCCGAAGTATTCTATGGAAATATAGTAGCAGTTTTTCTCATGTCATTCATTAATTTCTATAAGATGGGTGTCATACTCTTAACAATATCGATGCAATTTTTATGGATTGTTGTGTTCTATCGTTGGAATCGAAGAATAACACATAGTAAGCCGGAGACCAGTACAAGGTTCTTATCATGGAAAAACCTTGGATTAATAATGCTTCTCGCAGTTGGTAATCATTTATTGATTTCCGGTGCAATGGATTTGCTGATCCCTCATCTTGGTAAGCTAGGGGAGGACTATATTGATATGATGAATGTTTTTTTCGAGGGTAATGTTATACTTACCTTCATTAGTACAATTATCCTGGCTCCTATCTCGGAGGAATTAATCTTCCGTGGTGTAATCATGAAGAAAGCAAGACATGCCTTTCCCTTTGCAGTAGCGAATGTAATGCAGGCGCTGCTCTTCGGCGTGTTACATGGCAATATTATTCAAGGATCCTATGCCTTTGTCTTGGGTTTGTCCCTTGGATATGTAACATATAAGTTTGAATCGATCTTACCGGCAATATTAATTCATTGTATGCTCAACTTGCTGGGATCGTATCTTCTATACTCAGTACCGACATTTGTTCAAATTCTTGAGGTGATTCTAGGTATAGGAATTATTGTCTATACGGTAAGAATACTTAATAAGATGAAACCTTATGTAAGTATGGATATAAATTAAAGACCGTCTTTGATTTCTTAGTTGGCAGCAGTGAATAATAATGCTAGAATAATTGTAATATCTGACAAAAGGAAGTGCACAATTTGAAAAAAATAATAAATTATCTGAGGACAAGCATTGTACCATTTCTGGCTGCAATTACAATTATGACTTTAGTGGCCTACCTCTTTCAAATCATCTATCAATTAATGATATCGCTCTATATCGGAATAACTCAAGGAGTAGAGGGGTTGGCGGATGGTGGTAACCTGCCCGGGGAGATAGAAGAGTTGATGTCGCAGAATATCCTATATATAATCTCGGTGGCCTCAATATTAATATGCGGAATCGTGTTCTACTTCTGGTATCGACATGAGACCCGCGGACGGCAAAAGGTGGAGCTTAAGTCGGTCTTTAACAAGAGAAACATAATTCTTTTTCTGATCATAGGCATTGGATGTCAGCTTTTCTTCTCGGGAGTGATGAATCTAATTCAACCGATATTTCCGGAGCAGTTTAAGAGCTACGGAGAGACAATGGAAAGTATTCTCGGAAGTGATTTACTTCTGGTGCTTCTCTACACAATAATCATAGCCCCAATCTCGGAGGAACTGATCTTCCGAGGGGTGATATTGCACAGAACAAGAAAAGTACTCCCCTTCCTGGGAGCTAATCTATTACAGGCTTTATTCTTCGGTGTTTATCATAGGAACATTATTCAAGGTATCTATGCTACAATAATGGGCTTTCTATTAGGTCTTATCTACCAAAAATATAATACGATTTATTCCACAATACTTCTTCATATGATAATCAATGCAAGTGTCTTTGTCGTGATATTATTCCCTATCACCACGATAAGCTATGTCGTCATGGTGGTGCTAGGTGTAGTAGGAACTACAGTGTCCTTCGTTCTTCTGAAGTTAGGTCATAGGGAGAGTAGTATGAAAGAATTATAAAAGGGAAG
>JAQZBA010000244.1 GCA_029239365.1 Herbinix sp.
CTTGATACCTAGAACCTCTGCCACACCGATTGTGATATCGATGCCTCCGGTGAAATCAGCATACAGCGTAATTGCATAGAAGAACATCCCTACCAGAACATACACTCCCTGATACTCCTGTGGATTACGTATAATTGAATTCACACCAACAAGTAATCGATCTGCAATAACCAGCTTTTTGAAGAAGCCCCATAGAATTCTTTGTAATCCAAAGGTGATATTCTTCCGCTCTAAGAAGTGTTCCGCGAATAAGGTGTCCTTCAAATCGTCAAAACGACTTATAGGTCCCTGAACAAGCTGCGGGAAGAAGGAGATGAACAATGCCAGCTTGCATATATTTCGTTCATAGGGGTATTTCTCCCGGTACACATCAATCAGATATCCCATCGTCTGAAAGGTATAGAAGGAGATACCTAAGGGAAGTACAAAACCAAGTAACGGTAAGGGTTTCGTATCAAATAGGTGAAGCACCCCATTCAAATTAGCAATCGTAAAATCCGAATATTTGATCACTGCCAGAATACCAAAATTGATTATCAAGCAAAGCACCAGCCACCTTCTCTGCTTTCTCTTCATTGATGACTTGAATCCTTTACGGTCCTCCCGGCTTAATAGCTCCTTATTCTCACTCAGATAAGTTGCCTGTATCAGCTGAATATGACTAATTCGGTAACTGATGAAGTAGGTTGAAAGGGTGGTAGCTAAGATATAGATTACATATTTAGCTCCGGCAATACTGTAGAATAGATAGCTAGCCAGTAGTAGCAGTAGCCATTGATATTTCTTAGGTATCATATAATACAGGATAAATAACACCAGGATAAATAGGATAAAACGATACGATGTAAAAAGCATATTGCCCCCTGCCTATTATTCTTCCATTAAACGCTCAACCATGGCATACAAAGCCTTGGCAGAATTAAAATTCTTGGGAACAATCTCTTCAACCGGGATCGTAATATCGAACTCATCGTTAATATCTGATATGATTGATACTATATCAAAAGAATCAATAATCTTATCATCGATCAGGGTCCTACAGGTTTCAAAATCCACCTCTGGGTGAAGTCCGTTTAAAATCTCTAATATTATTTCCATAATTACCTCCATTCCGCCGCCTACGACGGCATAAACATTACCAGAGTGAACGTGATTTTACTTTCACTCTTCCTCCTCATTGTGTTACACTCGTCTCTACTTCCAGCACAGAATAATTCCCTTAGAAGATTGTCCTGTAAGCTCACGGATCACACCAATATATTTTATTTATTACTGTATCTTTCTTTTAATAATGCCCTGTTAATCTTACCATTAGAGGTTAAGGGCATCTCCTTTAAGCACTCAATGATATTCGGAATCATGTATCTCGGAAGCTTTTCCTTAAGCTTAAGCGCTATCTGGGCATTCGTAAGCTCTCCGACATAATATAGGATGATCTTCTTCTTCACCTGCTCAAAGATAGCACAGGCACTTTTTATCCCATCAATCTGATTGGTAGCACTCTCAATCTCACCTAGCTCAATTCGATGCCCCATATGTTTGATTTGATTGTCCTTACGTGAGACAAACATAAGCTCTCCATGCTTGTTATACTTTCCAATATCTCCGGTACGATAGATTAATTCCGGATAAGAATGATTCATCGGATTCTGGACAAATACTTCGTTCGTCTTCTCTAAATTATTATAATAACCCAAAGTAAGACCTGTACCACGGATACAGATTTCGCCTTCTTCACCGCATTTGGGAATCTGATTATTCTCATCCAGTAGGATAATTTCTTTATTTTTAAATGGTTTGCCAATCGGTATCGTCTCCTCCGGGGCAAACTCCCTATCCACTTCATAGTAGCAGGACATACCCGTTGCTTCCGTCGGACCGTAAAGATTAATAAAGCGTGCCTTCGGCAGATGCTTCTTCCACAGATAATATTGCTTTATAGGGAACACCTCACTACCGAACGCAACCGTATGAAAATATCTTGGGGTCACCTTCTCTAAAGCTCCAAAAGCAGATATCATCGTCAGAGCAGATACCACCCAGCAGACGGTATTAATCTTATGTTCGTTCAAAAATTCCAATAGCTGTAACGGGAATAAGAACAAGTTCTTTGGAATGATATATGCGGTAGCACCGTATTTTAAGGTGGGATATAATTCCTTCAGGCAAGCATCGACATAAAGCGGAACCTGGATACCGAACACCGTATCGTGCTTCACCCGTAAGATATCGGATAAAGTATCTACATAATCAATGACCGACCGATGGCAGGCAACGACGCCTTTTGGAACACCGGTGGATCCGGAGGTGAAGACAACGTAGATCGGATCAGTATCCAATTGTCGTTCACGTTGCTCCTGTAAGAGATTATCCTTCGGGTTCTGTAATATCATCATATCATAGAGAAGAACCTCACCGTCGAAGGGCAGATGATCTAGTAGCTTACTTGTCTCATTATCACAGATCACAGCTCGGGGCTTCAGGTTCTCAAAAATCAATTCGATACGAAGCCTTGGCATCTCCTCATCAATCGGGACATAATAGTTGCCGGAATAAATTACTCCATAGAAAGTAACAATTTCTCTGGGATGCTTGCTCATGAATACCACGATAGGTTCCTTTGACAAGCCCTTCTCTATTAGTAAGGTACCTATTGACCTGGAATAATCATATACCTGGCGAAAGGTATACCCCATCTCTTCATTCGCATATGCTGTCTTATCCGGCAACTTGTCTACAATCTGCTCCAGATATTCTAATACATTGATCTGCATCTTACTTTGCCTTTCCATTTTGTATTTAGTAATTACTACTCATGGTACCTGAATCATTCACTCAGTAATGAGAGAAAGATACTCTTCCTTGAGTTTTGCTTCGCTAAGAATAATAGAACGCATGGCAAGGACCTCCATGGCATCAATATATCCGGCACCGATATTATAATCTCTCTTAATCAAGGAAAGCTCCGTACACCCAAGTATGATAACCTGCGCGCCATTTTGTCTTAATTGCTCGGACACCTTTTCAAACTTATCATATTCTACCGGTTGATTGGCCTTGATATTCTTATAGATTAGCTCTGATACCTCTCGTTGGCTCTCCTCATTTGGTAATATGGAGTGGATACCACATTCTGACAATTCCTCTTGGAACAATCCACTATGAATGGTTCCCTCTGTAGCCATGATACCGGCACAGTGAATTCCCTTTGCTTTCAGATAATGTGCTGTCTCCTTAATCGCATGTATTACAGGAGCTTTGATCCCTTCAGATAAAATAGTATGGAAATAATGCGCCGTGATGCAAGGAATTGCGATATTCTCCGCTCCCATGCCCACTAGCAGCCTCCCACTCTCCACCATTGGATAGACCGGATTCTCGGAGCTTTTCCCAAGAATATAATCTGTTCTGTCCGGAATGGAGGGTTTACTATAAATCAACATCTCGATATGCTCTTGGTCAATCTCCGCTTTTGTCATTCTGATGATAAGCTCGTAAAAGTAGGCAGTTGCAATTGGCCCCAATCCACCTATCACACCCAATCGTTTCATATTGCATCCCCTTCTCAATATAAACATTATGAGTTCACTTCTAAGTGTCTAGCCTTACATCATTCCGGTGTAGCCGGATATAATGACTTATCGAAATTATAATAGTTATTTCCTCGTTGTTGCGTATATTCCTCTACTTGCTTATCCGTTAGCATGAAAGATTCCATATGGTCCTTATTAGGACAGGAGTCAAAATGATACCAGCCGTCTCCGCAGTTCACCAAGTTCCAATAGTGTCTGGTCCTGCCGCCCACTCTGATAACCTCCATATTATCAATTCCTGCTCTTGTAAGAAGTGCTTGTGCTATTGCAAAATAGGTAAAGCAATCTCCATTACCGTTTTTTACGGCTCGATATGCTTCTGCTAGCCAATCCGACTTATCCGAATCTCCGCTGTAACCAATATGTTTCTTAATCCAGCGATAGATAGCATATGCCGTCTCTCTGTTCGTCATGGAGCTGTTAGAAATTTGCGCCAGGATATCGTCGCATAATTCATTCACCATATCCTCAGTCACAACGAATTTTTTGACTTCTACATTAATGGTCTTAGTCCCCTTATTGCCGGCCGCATCCTTCGCTGAGTAGGTAACAGCATAGATACCTTCCTGCTTAAGATTTACCTTACTGCTATCTACGGAGAAGCTTAATTCCTTATCCTTGTTATCCGTAACATAGACACCCTTCTTATAAGACACAGAATCACCGATGTATGCCAATTTATCTGAAGCGCCTTGAATTACAGGAGCTTGCGTATCTTCTGCAACCGTCATGGTAACCGGAAGTTCTGTTGTATTCTCCGAGTCATCCTTCAAGATCAGTGTCAACTGCTGGTCTCCAAGCCTAGTAAAATCCGGTTCCTCCTTATAAGTGACTATGACCGTACTTGCATCCTCGATCTCTTTAATAAAGGTCATAGCCTCAACCACTTCCCCTTTCCAGACCTGTTGGTTTACAACAGTTGCTTTGGGTGCAGTGGTATCTACCACTTCAATATAACCGGTTAAGGTTCTACCGTTTACAGTCAGATCAATCCGGTGAGTGATTGGTTTACTGAAGTCTAAGGATTGAATATCAGATTCAGATGTAATGTTGTAATGATCAATATTCACAAAATCAGCGACGGTAACCTTCCTCTGTGAGCCTGCCTCAACAACTATGGAGCTCTTGATATCGAGCACTACGAGTATTGCTGTCTTCTCAATTCTATTCTTACCACTATCTTCCAGGATAATCGTCACTTCCTGCTCTCCTGGCACAGAAGTATCCGGAAGCTTTTTATAAGATAAGTTAATCTGCGTTGCATCCGACATCTCGGTAATGAAGCTTCCGGGATCAACGACCTCACCAAGGAGTGCCAACTGATCCGACACCGTTGCAGTAGGTGCGATTGTATCTACGATTTCAAGCAGTGACGTATGAACCTTATCTTCAACCATAAGCTTGACCTCATAGCTACCCGGAATACTGGTACTTATGGTTGTAATATCGGTTAAGAAGCTTCCTTCACGATTCTTATTCAGAAGAAATGTCTCCACTTCCAGCTTCTGTTCACCCGCCTCAACCGTTACTGCCTTAGCTACCATCGGACGTTGTTGAAAATACAGGAAGCCACCAATGATCAGTAACAACTCGATACTGATAAGCAGGATTATATATTGTTTTTTACGACCTCTTCGCTTTTTATGCCTCTTCATTTCATCCTCCAGCCCGATCGTCAACCACGAATCAAGAAATATTTTACAATATATACCAATTGACATTCTATATGATAATCTGAATCATATAGAATGTCAATATTTGGTTTTCAGGTTCATTCTTTCTTTCATAGTATGGACTTATCTACTGGATTTTACACAAAAGGTTTTATTTTCTATTTACAAAGCAGAGTTTGACGAATGATATCCGAATAAATCTCCATACCTTCGGTCCTCGCAATATAGATTACTTCTTCTAGCCGGTTATCTCCCGGAAGAATATCCTTAAATATATTAGGATACTGTGATAGCTTCTCCGGATGGAAGATTACCTCTCTTTGTCCATTGAAGATAGCAACATAGAAGATATCAGCCTCCACCAAATCTTGAAAGAAGTGGCTGCCATAGGATAATTCCGGTTCAAAGCCCTCCTCCTTTGAAGCGACCTCGCAGATGATTGACATATTACAAAGCTCTGAAAAATGTACCGGTACTCCGAGGGAGGGTGTTGTTGTCCCCCAACGTCCAGGCCCTATTAACATTACCCTCTTTCCTTTTAATACACTATTTATTCTACCAACCGTTCTGGCAACCGAATATTTATCCATCTCTGTTAACTTAAGATATGCGGATGCAGGAATATATACGACATAATCCACAGGCAGATGCATATTGCCGCCCATGAAATTGCC
>JAQZBA010000245.1 GCA_029239365.1 Herbinix sp.
GTTTTTGTGAGGGAAGATTTATAAAACGACGTGCACGGAGTGCTAGAATAGAGCAGAATAATTCCAAAACAAAGATCATAATTATCTATTTCTCTATATTATTTCTCGCTATAATCTTATGTTTTTCAATTATAAAATTCAACATCAGAGGTGTACCATGAAACTTAATCATCGAATGAAGCGTACAACAAGGCAGTATATTATAGTTGCTATCATCTGCATCGTAATCATTGGAACTGCTGCAATTTTTACTGCAATTGTAATTACGAATCAAATAAAAGAAGAGTATGAAACACTACTTGTCGAAGCGTACAATGATATTAGTATCAATCAGAGGGAGGTATATCTTGCTGTCGAGAATATTATCGCAGGAGATATTATTACAGAAGAAAAAGTTAAAAGGCAGACAGTGTATTCTTCTCAGCCACAGGACAGTTACATAACAAGCAATGATATTGGAACGATGTCATTAATTGATATCCCTATTGAGACTCACATCATGAATTCAATGGTAACGGAGAGTACGGTCTCATCAGAGCTTCGCGAAGTGGAATATCAAGTAATTAATATAAACTCTAATATCGTTAGTAATGATACTGTGGATGTGAGAATATTTTTCCCCAATGGTGAAGATTATGTAGTATTAACCAAGAAAGTACTGAGAGGATATTCAGGGGAAACCTCAACTTGTTGTGTTTGGTTGACTGAGGAGGAAATAATCAGGACTCGCAACGCGATTGTAGATGCTTATCTATATACCGGTGCATTCTTATACACCTCAAAATATATTGAACCGAATGTTCAGGAGGCCACTATTGTAACCTATACTCCCTCAGTAGGAGCAATTGAGCTGATACAGGATAATCCTAATATCATAGAGACAGCAACCAATGATCTTAGTACATTAGTGAGAAAGGCGTTGGAGAATCGACTTGCAGAATCCTTGAGTAAGGATGTTTCTTCACCACAGTGGGACCTGGAGGATGATAATATATACCAACACTATCAGGAGGAAGGTATAGACGCAGATGAACCTCGAGCTATAACAGATTCTGAGGAGAGTCTTGATGAAGCAAGTGATGAGGTGAATCCGGATGAAGAAGATGAAAAGCCTATCATAACTCAGGGGGAAGAAACTTCGGAAGCAGTTGAGCAATATTTTAATCTAACGGAAGAAGAAAAGGGTGGAATCGTTAATCCAAAGAATGGGATTGCTCCGGAGACAGGGAGGATACCGGACGAGGACGTAACGAACCTGTTGAGCTCACCGGATCTAGGTTCTGCCATGCCATCCGAGGATGTGCTGATAGATGATAGATATTTTATGTTTAAGGAGGACTATTAGGATGAGATGTATCGGATATGCCGGAGAGGAAGCCTTTGATGTTATTCTATACATAAGTCGTACTCTTACTAAACTAAATTACCCAGTTTTGATCATAGATTTATCAGATTCCAATGCATTATTTATGTCGGTTCACCATGGGATGGGACTTAATAGTGATAGCGAGATTATCAATTATCGCAATATTAATTATACAAGAAGGATACCCTCAGAGGAAGAACTTGCTATGTTTGATACCGGAGTAGTTTTTATGTTATATGGGCGAAACGTTACAGAAGATATTCAGCTTCTGTGCAGTGAGCTTATCATTGTCATAAATACATTCCCACATATTATTGATGAAACCAATACTCTAGTGCATGATATTGGCAATAAAGATTGCAGGATTAGAATTCTGATTCGTGATATCGTTACATTGGATGATGTTGAAAGAGTAAAAGCTTCTGTAACCTTTCCGTTTTCGAACGAAATGTTGAATTATCTGTATTTAGATTATGCTGATTATGAATGTGCAGTGAATTGTCAGTACACACAGTTGATACGTTTTACCAATATATCGTCCGGGATGGAAAAATATATCATAAACAATATTCGTACTATGCTTCCTGATATAAAACCGAATCAAATAAAGAAAGCGTTGCTGGCAGCCAGGAAAGGAAGATAATACAATGAGCAAAGTACTGTTTTGGGCACCTTATCATGGGCAGGGGCAGACATGTAATCTTCAGGTTACTGCATTAATCATGGGGCTCGTATATAGAAAAAGAATTTTGCTAATGCAGACACATTTTATGAATAATAATCTGGAAGGTCCTCTTGTGGGATATAATGTTGATAACGAATCGGATGAATCAGAGATATTCTATGGGATTGGTCTTGATATGGCAGTTACCTACAGTAACATGAAGAAGATAGATATAAAATTACTGGAGAGCTGCTGTCTGACATTTCCTAATACACCAATCTATCTTCTTCCCGGAACCCAAACTAAGTGCAGAGAGACCTTCGACCGTGATATCGCTAGGTCTGCAACCAGGCTTATACAAGACGCTGATGAATGCGTAGATCTAGTATTTATTGACGCTAATAGTGGTAATGATGCTTTGTCGGTTAAGATGATGGATTTGTCAGATCTAATTGTTATTAATCTTACACAACGAAGGTATGTAATAAAAAAATTCTTTGAAGACTATGGTGAACGTTTTATTGATAATGCAAAAGTATTCTATCTCTTTGGAGATTATGATGATAATTCAAGTTACAACATCAATAACTGCCGCCGAAAATATGGTAAATACATAAAAGCAAATAATTCAGGTGTAATTCCATATTGTACAAAATTTATGGACGCACAGAATGAGGGAAATATTATAAGATTCATAAAGAACGGCCTTAATATAAGAAGTAAGAACAAGGAAAATAAGTTGATCAATCAAATAATCATGAGATTTCACAGTGGAATTAGAAGCTATGGTCAAGAGGAAACAGATTATTTTTTTCACAAGTCCTGTAGGTCAGTTGAAAAAATGGTTAGCTTATTATGAGTATTTGGTTAAAAACTGAGGGGGAATGAATGAATGAGTCCGATTGAATGGATCATGTCCGGGATTTTACTGACTATAATCTCTTTATTTCTATATTATATCTTCAAGGGAAAGATAGATGAGGAGGATGTTGCCCACGAGAAATATTCCATCGATTATCTCTGTAAAGAGGTTAAAAAATACATAAATGAGATCATTAATATGGATATCGATGTACTTCGGTTGAACAAGAAGGATCTCCAGAGTAGGATTGAAATGAAGCGTTCCTTAAGCGATGCTACCCGCGGTTGCTCCCATGGTGATATCCATAAAAAGATGATAGTATTTGCCCGTATTAAGAATATCCTTGCTGGTCCGCTTGGCATTACAGAGGAGGTTATTAATGAGATATTACCTTTTCACACAGTTGATCAATTAACACCGACTGATATGTTTGAAATACTGCTGTATCTTCAAAAACGGGAGAGAAACTTTACTATGTTTCGCGATATCAGCCTTTCCACCGGTATTGGAGATTTGAAAACGGACGAGAAGGGTTACTATTATGATATAACGGAAGCCGATATCAAGGAAGCATTTCGGAAATTATGCAAGCCATTATGCTATGACGATAAGCTCAATATTATTACGCAGCGAGTTTATGAGGAAACTTATGGACTGTCGATTGTTGATATGTTAATTATGGAGGACGATTCTGTGGATAGTGTCTCCGGTGGTATCTCAGGAATAACATTGGAAAACTATAAGTATAGAGAGGAGGATATTTATTGTGGTAGTTACAGGAAGCCTAAGACACACGAAAGTATATGGATCATTTACAGTGGTAAGCCAATTCACCTCAAATTCCTATCCTTTCAAACTAATGCAACGATAGTACGAGTATGTAAAAATCTATCAGAACATAGTAGAATGGGACACTTTACTTCCTGTGAAGGAGGGAGCAAAAACCACCTTGTCGACGGCAGCAGAGTAACAACCTTTAGACCCAATAATGCTTCTCAATGGGCTTTCTTTGTCAGGAAGTTTGGAAGTTCAAGAAGCTATGAACTTAAGGATCTGATTACAGATAAAGGCTGTCAGTATCCAATTGGAGTTTTAAGATGGGGGCTAAAGGGATGCATCAATATGGTGTATTCCGGAGATCAGAATTCCGGTAAAACGACAAATATGAGGGCTTCAATCAGAGAAATTGATCGAAGACAGCAGATCAGAACCATTGAAGCAGATTTTGAATTATACCTGAATGATGCGTATTATGACATGAATATCTTAGGTACAAGACCAAGTAGAGATATGGGCTTTGCTAAGCTGATAGAGCTTTTGAAGGCATCGGAAGCACATACCATCTTATTCGGTGAAACCGCATGCTTGGAGCATGCAAAGCATTTGATTGATTTGTTATTGGCAGGATCCAAGAGAGTGATTACAACAGGACATTGGCCAACGGCGGATGAACTAATCGCATACTTTGTACTTGCGGAAGGAGGCGACGGTAAATCCGGTGCTGAAGATTGCGAACGTGTTGTTTCAAAACTGATTAACCTTGATATCCATCATGTGAAAGACAATGATGGGCATCGACATATTGATCGTATTACTGAAATAATTCCCTATGAGGAAGATGAATCAAGATATTCAAAGGCAACCGGTATTGAAGGCAAATTAGATAAAATTGCTTATTACTTAGAAAGTATGACGCGGAAAAAGTCTTATGATACAAGAGATATCATTGTCTATGAGGATGGAGAATATCATATGATAAATCCGATTAGCGACAGACTTGAGAAAATAATTCTTCGCAATCTAGCACCTGAGGAAAGATCTTTATTTCTTGAATTCAATCAAGTATCCGAAGGAGGTGCAAGAGAAGCTTGCTGACATTTCTATTGCTTAGTGCAGCGGACACATCAACTAACGGGTCTGAATTAGATAACATATTACAGAATAAAGACATTATCATTCTATTGCTGTGTATCTTAATTGCCTATTTTATTGCAATGGGGGTTCTTATCTGGAAGGAGTGGAAAAACAATCGCCTTTGGACCAACAGCTATCGAAGGAAAGAGAAGCTTACAGATCGTTTTTTTGCTGTTTCCTACCATGCACTTAAGATGTTCCCGATTACTAGAGACTATATCGAAAAACTGTCGTACCAATTTAGGTTGATAAGTCCCTGTGATAGTAAATTGATTGCAAGAAAAACCGTTGGTATCTGTCTGATATCATCTTCTATAAGCGTATTCGCTATCCTTTTCATTTTCCTTATCAATCCCAAGCTCATCACTTTAATCATCCCGGTTGTTATCATCATTATTTGCAATCATGAGATTGTCGGAAGAAACGCAAGAAATTTTGAGATAAAACTGGACCAAGAATTGCAGTGTTTGATTGAGAACCAGATACATAATTATTATGTGAACTACCGGGTAGACGATGCTTTGTATCTATCTATGGATAGTTTGAGTCCGAACATGAGAGTTGCGGCAGATCAAATCTATCAGTTACTACTTTCGGACGATAGGGAGCAAGCGCTCAAGGAATACTATGAAAATGTACCAAATAAATATCTGAGAGAGTTCGTATCCTTATGTGTTGGAGTAGCAGAACGTGGAGACGAAGAAATCAGGGGCAAATATCTATTCATAAGAAATCTTGAGAATCTTTATCTGCAACTCGAAATTGAGATCGATAAATTACAACGGCTTAAGATGGAGTTTATGGGGGTCACTATGATTGTTATCCTGCCTATCTTCTGTATTGACCTTGTTAAGTGGTTCTGTATCAGTCTCAAAGAGAATATACAAAGCTTTTATTATGGCAAGACAGGGTTTCTAATGGATATTGGGTTATTAATCATTACCGCTGCGATTTATGTGATTATGTACAAAAGCGCTGATTATGTTACCTTCCATCAATCCAGCCATAGGTGGCTATATTCCATAGATAGGTTCCCACTAATTAAGCAAGGAATGGATAATTATTGCGATAAGTATGCATCAAAGATGGAACGTCTGAAGCGAGAGCTCAAAAATAAT
>JAQZBA010000246.1 GCA_029239365.1 Herbinix sp.
TATTACTTCCTTCTACTAGATAAGGGGTAATGTCAAACTGGAAGGAGGAATAACCTCCTTGGTGGGTGCCGGCTTCTGTTCCGTTGATGTAAATGCATGCTTTGTAATCAACCGCTCCGAAGTGCAGTAATACCCGACCGCTTAACTGTTCCTTTGTAATAAGTAATTCCCTTTTATACCAGACTGCGGGAATGAAATCCTTATAATTAATACCACTTAACTCGCTTTCAGGACAGAAGGGTACAATGATTTTTCCCTTTAGTGATTTCTCCATCTGTAACTTCCTGTCTTTACCACTTCTTCCGAAATCAAACTCAAACTGCCATTCTCCGTTTAAATTCAGCCAGTTGTCACGCTCCATCTGAGGAAATGGGTGTTCCGGTCTTGGTATGCTCATTATTTATCTCCTTCTATATGTATTTGAACTACCTGAATTATAATAAGATTCATTCGATAAATGAATAGATATTATCAGCATATAAGTGAGGAATCAGTGCATGTGGAGTATAGAAAGTACATATAGGGAGTACATATACAGAGAACAGATAGGAAGTACATATACAGAGAACAGATAGGAAGATCCTATAGAATAAAGCCCATAAGCGAATTAATTAATTATGGGCGAATATAATAAACTAAATACATTCTATAGGTGAACTTAATGTACCAGAACAAGGAGCGACCACTAAAACTGAATGCAACTAGTCAAAATACCGCAGAAACGGTGAGATATTTAAATCCATCAGACATTAAGGTATCCGAAGGATTCAGGGTTGAGGTCTTTGCCCAGAGATTAGATTCACCAATCAGTATGCTTTTTACCGACGATGGATATATGATAATCGCTGAATCAGGTCTGACATCGGGAAATCCAAGAGTTCTGCTACTGGTAGACGATCATTTTGAGGTGATAGCAGAGCGTTTTAATGTACCGATCACCGGAATCAATTATCTGAATGGAGTCATCTATGTATCAAATAGAGGTTTTATCAGTGTAGTTAATTTAGATGGGACAATGCAGAATATCGTAGCCGGATTACCAAGTAACGGTGATTATTATAACAACCGAGTTGTTTTTGGCGGCAATGATAAACTTTATTTTGGTCAAGGGACAGCTACGAATTCCGGAGTAGTGGGATTAGATAATAGTTGGGTTTTCACAGCCCCCTTATCATGTGATTACCCAGGCAATTATATTACGCTCAATGGACAAAATTTTGAAACATATAATATGTTGATAGAACGCGCACCTGAGGAAATTGTCAGTACCGGAGCCTTTTCGCCCTATGGGGTACCGAATTTACCGCTTGAAGTTCGAAAAGGAGTGGAAAAAGCATCGGGTAGTATCTTAAGAGCAAATCTCGATGGTACAGAGCTTGAACTTGTTGCCTGGGGGTTTAGAAATCCTTCCTATATGAAATTTGATTCGATGAAACGGCTATTTGTATCAAATAATGGTTACGAAGTCAGAGGGAGCAGACCGATAGCAAATGCTCTAGATGAGTTCTTTATGGTATCACCTAACTTATGGCATGGATGGCCGGATTATAGCGGAGGATTGCCGGTTAACTTACCAAGGTTTACACCCGAAGGGGGAACACAGCCTGAATTTTTATTAGCGAAACATCCGAATTACCCTCCAAGACCATATACCACTTTTCCGGTGAATTCCGGCATTCGAGGCTTTGATTTTGATAATAATGCGGCATTCGGTACTTATGGAGATGCTTATATTGCTGAATTTGGTCCTGGAAGAACAATAACACCATATGCCGGTGTTGGTCACCAAATATCTAAAATTGATATGAATACCGGAAATGTCAGCACATTTGCTAGCAATAACTCCGGATATTCGGCAACCAGAACGGGGGAAGGCGGTTTTGAAAGACCTGCGGATGTTGCGTTTGGACCCGATGGAGCAATGTATGTGTTGGATTTGGGATTGGATGCCAGTGACAATCCTGACGATTTTGTGCCTAATACAGGGGTGATTTGGAGGATAATTAAAACTTAGCAAAAAAGTGAGGTGAAGCTAATGAATCAAAAGATAGATAGAAACTTAAAGAGGAATGTATCAAGCCAAAATATAAACGAGACAAGAAGATATCTAAATCCTTCTGATATCAATGTATCAGCGGGTTATGCAATTGAAGTGTTTGTTCAGGAATTAGATTCACCAATCAGTATGCTTTTTGACCAAGACGGGTATCTGATTATTGCTGAATCAGGTTTCACATCAGGAAACCCAAGAGTGTTACGACTGGTTAATGGTCGTTTTGAGGTAATAGCAGATGGTTTTAATATTCCGATCACCGGAATAAATTATTTGAATGGAATCATCTACATATCCCATAGAGGCGTTATCAGCACAATAAACCCAAGCGGAGAAAGGCAGAATATTATTGCCGGATTACCCAGTAATGGGGATTATTACAACAGTAGAGTAGTGATTGGCTCTGATAATAAATTATATTTCGGACAAGGGACAGCTACAAATTCAGGGGTAGTGGGATCGGATAACGATTGGGTTGTCTCATTTCCATTAGCATGTGATTACCCAGGTGATTATATTCTGCTTAACGGACAAAACTTTGCATCAAATAATATGCTGACAATAGGAGGACCAAGAGAAACGGTCTATACAGGGGCTTTTTCGCCATATGGCGTACCAAATGGGCCTTATGAAGTAAGAAAAGGATTTGTAAAAGCATCGGGTAGTATATTAAGAGCGAATCTCGATGGCACGAATCTTGAACTTTACGCTTGGGGGTTTAGAAATCCATCCTATATGAGATTTGATGAGTTGAAACGTTTATTTGTATCGAATAATGGTTACGAAGACAGAGGCAGTAGACCGATAGCAAATGCGCTTGATGAGTTCTTCCTTGTATCACACGGATTATGGTATGGATGGCCGGATTTTAGTGGAGGAGAGCCGGTTACCGCAACAAAGTTCAAGCCCGAAGGGGGAGCACAACCTGAACTTTTAATAAAGCAGCAACCAAATCCCTCCCCTAGACCATATGCAACATTTCCTGCGAACTCGGGTATTATGGGCTTTGATTTCAACTATAATGAAGACTTTGGACCCTATGGAGATGTATATATTGCTGAATATGGCATGAGGAGGTATCTATCGAATAGGGATATGATATCCTATGCCAATGTTGGACATAGAATATCAAAAATTGATATGAAAACCGGAGAAGTCAGTACTTTTGCAATCAACAAATCCGGCCTTGCGGCATCAAGAACCCTAGAAGGTGGATTTGATAGACTTACAGATGTTATATTTGGTCCGGATGGAGCTATGTATATATTGGATTTAGGATCGAATATCCGTGACACACCTAATACTGTCCTCCCTAACACAGGAGTGGTATGGAGAATATACAAATTATAGATAATAATTGGTGGAACATCGATAGCGTTTTAAAGAAGCTGCCGACAGGAAAAAGCTGTCGGCAGCTTGAATTATGTAACTGACTTTGTAACAGTGGTGTAGCTTTCATGTAAATCGAGACAATTAAAAATTGGTATACTTGACCTGGCCATATACAAAGAGAAGGCATTGTATTCTACATGTAAAAAATGTACAATAATGTCATGCTTTACAGATAAAGGGTCTGAAAATGAAAGATATATATTCAACTTTCGGAAGGGAGAGAAAATGAAAGTTTATTATAGTGGGAACTTCTGGGGAGGTCATAAATATGAACATGCTGGGCAAGAAATATCTGTCAATAAGGCATTCCAATGGGGAGGATTACAATGGCGTATTCCGGCTATTTACTCCTGCTCCAAAGGCATGGTTATTGATTTCTGTGTAGAAATTCCGAGAGAAAGAATCGAGGTTTTTTATAAACGTTGGAATCAGGACAGGAGAATATCCGGACTAAGTGAAGAGGATCATATGCAGATACAAAGGGAAAATCCGTTTTCCATCGATATAGAGGTAGAGGCTAGGATCAATGGAAAGAAATTAGAACGCTCCAGGATGTGCGCTGTAAACTGGCATCCCCTCGATGAAGAACGGGAAGAAGATGAGAAGGTACAAGGAGAATTAATGGTGTATTATGCTTGTGACCGAAGCCAGGGCTGGAGATTCATCCGGGTATGCTTCCCATGGAACAAATCGAGAAAACCGGAAGTGAGGACATTATCACTGATATTAAAGGAAGCACCGGTATTATACCCTGGAGAGCATTTCACAACGGAGGAGTCCTCTGAGCAGCAAGAAATCAAGGTCATACATCCGGTTACGGGTATTGAACATAAGCTTATAATCAATGAATGTATGACGCACACTCTTCCGACAAATACTTTTCACTTCGATGAGAATATGGAATATCCGAGTATCTTTAAAGTATTGTCTTACCGCATATTACCGGAGCTTTCTATGAAGGAATTCAACATACAAGATTGCTCAAGAGGCGATCCACCTAGGAGTAAAAATGATGATCCTTTATCCCTGAGGGGAAGGTCTGCCTGCAGTGTAGGTATTATAGGCGGAGCGGTTGGACCATCTGCAATATTCGTACCCGGAAAGGGTACGGAAGAGTATAACTGGCGTACGACTTGTTCTTCCTTACACTTTTCTGAAGTATCCCAGGTGGAGTGGCGGATGATGTTCTATGTTAAGGAGACGGAGGATATAGAGGTGGAGATGATATTATAGATGAAAGATATGATATCATGTCAACTGAAATGAAATAAGGAGCAGATATGAAAACAATAGAAGTAGTTGCAGCTATCATAAAATATGAGGATAAGGTTTTAGCTACACAAAGGGGTTATGGAGAATTTGCGGGAGGATGGGAGTTCCCTGGTGGTAAGATAGAACCGGGTGAAACGCCAGAGCAGGCATTGATCCGGGAAATTAAAGAGGAATTGGAAGCAGATATAGAAATATTAGAATATGTGGATACAGTGGAATATGATTACCCAAACTTTCACCTTACTATGCACTGTTATCTATGTACAATAGAATCAGATAATCTGGTACTTAATGAACATCAATCTGCAAAGTGGCTATCCAAGGATGACCTGAATAGTGTGGAATGGTTACCAGCAGACAAAGGATTGATTGAGAAGATGTATTTGGGACATTATCATAATATTTATTAGTGCAATTGTGAGATCGTATAGAAAACAGATTTTATGAAGCGGAGGAGTTTATGATGGAAGAAAAAGTGTTAAGACATGTTGTTTTGTTTAAATTTCTAGATTATGTTAATGAGGAAAGCGTTGCACGTATTGAAGCTGCATTTATGGAGCTGAAAGATAAAATATCTGTAATTGTGTCCATAGAGTGGGGCACAAATGTCAGTCCTGAAGGACTTAGCCATGATTATACCCATTGCTTCTTTGTAACCTTTCATAGTGAAGCGGATCGAGACGCATATTTACCACACCCTGATCATCAGGCTTTTGGAAGTCTTTTAAGCCCTTATCTTGAAAAAGTATTGGTTGTTGATTACTGGACCAACCATTCATAGGCTAAATGACAAAATAAGCGAAGAGCAAATTGTATTACAAACACAAAAATCAAGGGTTACAGAGTTTGTTCAAAACTCTGTAACCCTTGATTTATAAGTAACCCAGTCGAAGGAACTTGAACCCTCACTCTCCTTGTAGCATCCTGCTCCTGTATTGCTGTGGCGTCATTCCAAATTTTTTATTAAATTGAGAGCAAAAATAAGAGGGATTAGAATAGCCCACTTTATAAGATATATTACCTATTCGCACAGTTGTATCCAGCAGTAGCTGTAAAGCACGCTCCATACGCAGATTAGTGATATACTCAAGGAGAGTTTCACCTGTATACTTCTTAAATATGGAGCGTATATAATTTGGCGAGTAATTTAAGCTCTCGCTTAAAGCTTCCACTGTAAAAGCTTCCTGATAATGGG
>JAQZBA010000005.1 GCA_029239365.1 Herbinix sp.
TATGCCAGTGATCTGCCGGCTATTCTTACTGTTGAGGCCGAGGACGGCGAGCTTTATGCCAGTGATTTGCCGGCTATTCTTACTGTTGAGGCTGAGGACGGCGAGTGTTATGCCAGTGATCTGCCGGCTATTCTTACTGTTGAGGCCGAGGACGGCGAGCTTTATGCCAGTGATTTGCCGGCTATCCTCACTGTATAGGCATTAAAGGATGAACTATTATATTTATTGTATAACATAATGGAGCTACAATGAATTCACTCAATAACAGTGTCATAATTTTGTATGATATGTTCTTTAATAAATTGTTCAACATAACTCAAGCGCATAGCAGATGCTAAATAATAAGCCTTTTTTAAATTATTAATACAATCCTTTTTATTATAGGGCGGTACATCCAAAGCGATCAGTTGCTCTTGATTCCATGCAATACCATAAATAAGATGCGGAAGAACATTACCAATTTTATACTTTTTACATATCCGCACCCCTTCATTAGCTGTTATAATCGCCTCTTCATGATTACCGATTAATCCGTACCACTTTGAAAGATTATTAGCTATAGTAACTTGCATGATTGCTCTTTGTTGCTCTTCCATATAACTCTGTTTCACAGCGCTATAAGCATCTTTTATAATATTAATTGCCATATTGAGATCTTTCTTTTCAGAATAAGCAACAGATATATTAATCAACAATACTGCTTCATTATAGCTTAAGGGCCAATTTGCTAAAGATATCGTTCCATACTTGGGTATTGTTAGGCGGATTGCCTTCTCAAAGTCATTTAGGTATTCATCCGCAGAAATCCTTTTTTGATAAAAATTCACCAGGTTTTCTGCTCTGATTATAAACTGTTTATCAAGAACTGAATTACCTGTACTATTCATAATGTCCTTGATAACTGCCTCTGCATGGCCAAATTCATACTGTCTAATATTGTCCTCAAACAGCTTCATCTGCTCTAATACCTTCAAGTCTGAGACAGAAAGCAAGGAATACGCTCTATCTCTGATACGTCCCATACGTTCCATTAGTAGCTCGTATACATCTCGACTTGGGTTCTGACTCCCGTTCTCTATTCTGGATAGAGTCTCTACTGAGCAGATTTCATCACTGAGCTGTTCCTGCGTGATCGACAGGGACTTTCTTGTCATTCGAACTATATCACCTAATCGATATCTGCCCATTGATATTCCTCCTGAAGGTGTTTCTTAATCATATCAGCCTCTGCCTGCTCTTCACAAAAATTATATATATGATAAGCTTGCATATAGTTTTTAATACATTCTTTATTCGAAGCATCCCAGCTTCCATTCTTCTTCAGTAATTCTTCCGTAGTTTTCGCTTTGATATAAAATAAAGCACCGAGATAATCCAACTTACGGCTTCCTGTACTCTTCTCTAAGCCTTTGTTGCACATTTCCTGTGCCATCTCTATATTATCTTCTTGCATATATAGCTTGCTTGCTATCATCGTTACTTTGGTATAGATGTGATTAATCTCCTCCGAGGATGCCTGAAGCTCCAGATATTCAAGAACCTGCCCTAGAATAACTTTAGCATCATCAATAATTCCCGCGCTAATCATCCGTTGTATAATTTCGATGATAATGCCAAGCTCACCGCTACTAAGATAATAATCCTTAATATTATGAGTCTTAAAGTCCGGTACAGTATAGGAGATTGCCTCCATCAGAAGGTTGATTGTGTCTTTCACTTCACCTCCCTGCAATTCATTCATCAATGCTTTACTATATACAATGAATTGCAAATGGGCATTACCTTTTGAAGCAGTAATATGTTCATACTCCAAAATCAATTGTTCCGCTTTTTCCAAATTCTGCTCTTGTATTTGATTCTTAATTTCATCTCTATTTACATAAATCAAGTAGTCAAAATCAGTTAGTATTAGCTCGAACTGATTTGGCATCCTCCCTAGTCGTTCTAATAAAGTCTCCAATAATAAAGAATCTGCATCCCTTTCTCCCGCCTCAATGCGCGATAAGGTAGCTACTGAGCATAATCCTTTGCATAGTTTACCCTGCGTAATTCCATAGGATTCACGAAAATATTGAATAGCAGCTCCTATTTTATTGTTTGATAGTTCAAAATTCTTTTCCATAATTATCCCACTTGTCCTATTATCATTATAATGTTGAATAGATTAGTATCAAATCGTTAAATGACGATAACGTTTCTCTACTATAGATTATCACATAGCTTTTTTTAGTTCAATTATAATTAGCACAAATAGATCGAATATTAAGACTTTTTTATCAAAAAAACATAAATAATGGTATTTACTACATAATTCATGATATTTATGGTGAATTTTGCCATATAACGAAGGCTGCCACAACATTTTCCATATTGTGGCAGCCTACTATTTTCTGTATTGTTACATCGTTTCAACATAATCAATACCCAGGATTGTAAGGCAATTCATTATTACCTGCTTGACAGCAAGGACAAGATGAATTCTAGCTGATTTGATACTTTCGCTTGATGCATTGATAATCGAATGCTGATGATAGAACCTAGAGAACTTTTGTGCCAGGCTATAGAGATAATTCGCCAGGATATGAGGACTGAGTAGCTTCGTTGACTGAATGATTACCTCATAGAGTTTTGCGATCTCAATGATTAAATCAACTTCTTCGATTTCTGTTAGCAAGGAATAATCCGGCTTATGATCTTTCTGATCTGTGCAATTACGTAGGATGGAGAAGATTCGAGCAAGACTATATTGAATATATGGACCGGAATCACCTTCAAAGCTAAGTGCATTCTCCCAGTCAAAGGTTACATTCTTATCATTTGAGGTCTTAAGAATGGAATACTTGACTGCTCCATAAGCAATCGCCTTCGCCGTATTCTCATCTACCTGTTCTCTTCTCTTTGCTATCTCAACCTTTGCCTTCCCGTAAGCTTCCTTCATGAAATCCTCCAGTAATACTACAGTTCCATTCCTAGTAGCCATCTTTCCTTCCGCCAGGAGAACAAAACTATAGTGTACCACTTCCGGAGCCTGGTGACCTAATAGATCCATGACCGCAGCGATTTGCTTAAAATAAAGCTTCTGATCCTCACCAAGGATTATGATGTTCCGATCTGCTTGCTTCTTAGCTTTATCTATGGTATAGGCGATATCTCGCAATGGATATAGAGAGGTTTTATCCTTTCTTGTCAGCACCAGATAAGGCGCTTTCATTGGTAATGCATATTGTGATTGATTTAAGATATAACGTCCTTCCTCATCTTCCTCCAATTGTCCTGTAATCTTCAACTCCCTCAGGATTTCATCCAAACGCTCACTGAACAGATAATCCGACTCATAATCAAAATAGTCATACTCGATCCCAAGTTCCTTAAGGATAGCCGTCTGTCCACTAATGCATATATTTACAAGTTTACGAAACTGTTCCCTGACCTTGACATCTCCATTTTCCAATTGATATAGCAAGGTAAATACCTCTTCTTCGAGAGCCGGATTGTCTTTTAACTCTGTATTGATTTCAATATACAGCGCTAGTAGATCTTGGAAGTCAACTTCTTCTCTTTTCATCGCTCCTAGCAATAGCATCGCAATCTGTTTGCCGATATCGTTTACAAAATAGTGTACCTCAACCTCATAGCCTTCAAAGCGAAGGAGCCGAACAATTGCATCCCCAATCATAGCATTCCGCGCCCTCCCCACATGAGGCGAAGCATTTGGATTAATACTGGTATGCTCGACTAATGCTTTTTTGTGAATTCCGCTATGGTTAGAGCCAAAACTATTCTTCCGGGTCAGAACTTCAGTGATCACTGTCTCGAATAATATCTTCTTCCTAATAAAACAATTAACATAGCCACCTGCAACCTCAACCCTTTCGATAAAAGAAAGCTGCATGACCAAAGTAGATATCTCATCGACAACTTCCTGCAGAGACCTTCTTAAAGCTCTGGAAAATTGGAAACAAGGGATGGACAGATGACCTGTCTCCACATTGGGTGGTGTAGAAAAGACTACCTCAATCGCTTCATATTTCATTTGAATCTGGTTTTTGATTTGTTCCTGAAAAAATCTCATAGCCATACTCCTTCCTTAATCTGAGTGAATAGTTTGTTATTAAGAGCTTTACAATACAATAAAAAAACTTCGTCTCAACTAAGAGACGAAGTATCGTGGTGCCACTCTAATTGCAATATGAAATCACATTGCCACTCGTTCGTCTTTATCGCAGACATACGACCTCAGTATTTGCCTATCGCAATTTCTATGAGGTTGCTCCTCAGCTCTGTTCCGAATAAATGTTGATATCAAGCTTCCACCATATCTTGATTCGCTGTTCCAAGGGATCTACTCGTACTTCTCTGATTCATTGCATTTTCGTTATTCATTTTACTTTTTATACCATATCTCTTAAACTAAGTCAATTACTTTATTCTCCCATGTTTAGTGTACTGATCCCCATGCTTAGTGTCTCACTATGTTTAGCGTCTTTATTCACCCTCTGTTTAGTATATATGATTCACTTTTATGATATTTTCAATATTTAATAATAGATCTGGTCCTTACCGGTGATTGCATCATTTACCTTCATTTCTGACCAGCTGATGGCACCTTCCACATCACGTTTTGCAACCAACTGCCAGAGAGTGTCAGTATTGACATACAGCTTTTCTCTTCCATGAAGGTTACAGAATCTTTCCCACAGCATAAGTACTGCCTCACGGAAGGAGTAATAGATCAATGGCATAAGCATGTTTCCCGATAACACCGCTAGCTCATGATGGAATTCAAAAGCCTTCTCGCTTGCCTCCTTATGGGTGGGTGCCTTCGCAATCCCATCTACATAGTTTCGAAGAGAATCGATATCTTCCTGCTTCATCTGAGGGATCGCTAGGCGGAAAGACAGATTACTTAAGGCTTGTCTGATCTCTAGGATAGAGCGGATCTCTTCCGACCTTAACACTCCACCATTATAGTTAAGGACAGAAATTAGGGTCTCCATTGTTCCGGTCCTGCGATAATCCGCAATAACCGTTCCGATTCGGGGCTTAATTATCAAAAAACCTTTCCGCGCAAGTTCTAGAATCCCGCTATTAACAACTCCTCGGCTTACCTGCATCGACTTAGCCAACTCGCGCTCCGGAGGAAGCTTCTCTCCCACTTCTAACTTGCCTGATAATATCATTCCTTCTAACTCCTGAATAAATAATTCCTTCAAAGATGGCGCCGATATTTTAGTAAATTCCATATTCTCTACCTCACTTAATTACGCTATACAGCATATAAAAATCCTAATGACAAAAAACGAGTTCTGTCACTGGTCCGACCAGATACCATACTATGATTATATTGTATTTAATGCTTAAAATCAAGTAGCCTTTTATATCTATACTGCTAAATAATCTAAGGATTATTGACTTTATTACAGATAAGTAGATAATATTATTATGAGGATACTCTGGTATGACCAGAGCGATTAACATAATATATAACTGGGTGAAGGAGAAAAAAATGTTTACATTTAATTATGATTCCGGCACAAGTGCCGTGATGGTCTGGCTGGTATGGATTGGTGTATTTGCAATCTTATTCGCAGCAAATGAACTGGCAAGAAGATTCACTGTGATTGGCTTTGCATGCTTTATTATTCTACCAACGGTTCTATCCGTTCTATGGTTTACAGTACTCAGAGATACCACTTATACAGATTGGTTCCATCTGGCTAAGGTTTATTCCTCTACTGCCGGCTGTATCGGTTTCTGGTGCATCCGTCATGTACAGGGTACGAACAAGAAGACAGGAAAGACCTGGAGATTATCTGATAATAAGATAGCTCTTTGCTTTCCACCTTTGATCCTTGCTATTAATATTCTTGAAGCAGTTGCTAGAGATATTCAAGTAGGGATTAATTATCCACAAGGCGGCATCTTAGCCGATGACGCGGTGTATGTTCTAGGTGGTCCTTGGAATTATATGAATGCCATTGCAGGTATCTTGAATATCATTGCAATTACCGGTTGGTTTGGAATAACAATTCGTAAGGTGACTAAAAAGGACGGCAGTAAAGACATGCTCTGGCCGGATATGCTCTGGTTCTGGATTATTGCTTATGATTTATGGAATTTTGCTTATACCTATAATTGTCTCCCCAGCCATTCTTGGTATTGTGGCTTTGCATTATTATTGGCACCTACTCTATGTGCTTTCACCTTTGGAAAAGGCGGATGGCTCCAGCATCGTGCTCAGACCCTGGCTCTATGGTGTATGTTTGCACAGTCCTTCCCGGCATTTATTGATAAAGGGGCTTTCGCTGTTGCATCCACCTATAATGAGACTGCTCTCTTCTTCTGGAGCTGTGCAGCACTTCTCGCAAATGTTGGTGTTGTAGGCTACATGATCTATAAGGTTGTGAAAACTAAGAGAAATCCTTATACCAGTGAACTATACACTGATTTAAAGGAATATAAAGAGATCAAGGCTCTGGCAGAATAATCCAGCCGAAATTATTTTGCATTATCTATGTTACATAGCAGAGAAATGATTGATCTGCAACGCTACAGAATACAGAAGCCTCATTGTTAATGATGTTCTTGTATAGAGAAAGGAATATCCTATGAAAGATTTTAAGATTCTTGAGATTAAACAGAATGTGTTCGATGATAACAACCGCCAAGCGGATGAACTCCGAGAGCAGCTAAAGAAGGAGAAGACTTTTCTTCTTAATCTGATGTCCTCCCCCGGTTCAGGTAAAACCACTACACTTACACGTACCATCCAAGCCTTGAAGGATGAATTTCGTATCGGAATCATGGAAGCAGATATTGATTCTGATGTAGATGCTAAGACCATTGCTGAGACCGGAGTAAAGGTAATACAACTTCATACCGGTGGCATGTGCCATCTGGATGCAGATATGACCAAGCAGGGCTTAGAAGGGTTAGGAACTCAGGAGATTGACTTAGCGATTCTGGAGAACGTAGGAAACCTTGTATGTCCTGCAGAATTCGACACCGGAGCCATTAAGAATGCGATGATCTTAAGTGTACCGGAAGGCGACGACAAACCCCTCAAATACCCTCTTATGTTCTCCATTGTGGATGTCTTACTGATTAATAAGATTGATGTTCTGGAGTACTTCGACTTTGATTTAGAGGCTTGCAAAGAACGGGTTAAAAAGCTGAATCCGAATGTTAAAATAATAGCAATCTCCGCAAGAACCGGAGAAGGCTTGGAAGAATGGGCCGACTGGCTTCGTACTACCGTTAAGGAATGGAAGGAAAAGGAGGATTGATCCATGGCTAGAGAGAAAATCTTAGAGCTTGCAAACCATATCAGTAGAAAGAAGATGGGTTCAAAAAACGGAATTACTTATCAGGATCCGGAATACTTAATTCTGGAGCCTGTCGTAACCGATGAGATGGCTGATATTGTATTACATATGGAAATTCGTAACAAGGTAACTGCAGAGCAGCTTGCTCCCCTCTGCGGAAAATCCGTAGAAGAAGTCTCCGCGCTTCTTTGGGACTTGGCGGTTGCCGGTGTATGCTTCGTGAACAATATTAACGGTGTTGATACCTACTGGTATGACACCTGGGTTCCGGGTATTATGGAAATGATGGTTAATAACAAAGAAAATGTCAAGAAATATCCTCAGATAGCGGAAGCTTTCGAAGCTTACGGCAGAGTCAGAGGTCCTAAATCTACCGGTGCTTTCCCTGTCGGTGTTGGTTTGATGCGTGTTATACCGATTGAAAGAGCCATCGATGGTGAAACCAGAAGGGCTTCCTACGAAGAGGTATCAAGATACCTAAATGAAAATGACATTTTCACTGTATCTGATTGCTCTTGTCGTACTGCCAGGGAATCAATGGGCGAAGGTTGTGGTCACTTAAAGGAAGACATGTGCATTCAGATGGGTCATGCCGCAGAATATTATATTCGTACCGGCAGGGGTCGTCAGATCACCCGTGAGGAAGCCTTCGAGATTATTCGACGCGCCGAGGACAACGGATTAATGCATCAGATTCCTAACCTAGACGGCTCCGGCAAGACTCATGCCATCTGCAACTGCTGCGGTTGCTCCTGTTTGGCCTTAAGATCCGCTGGGATGTTCAAGAACGTGGATATGGTTCGCTCGAATTATGTCTCCCAAATTGATAAAGACAAATGTGTTGCCTGCGGTGAATGTGTGGAGAACTGTCCTGTAAATGCTCTTCAATTAGGCCAGAAGCTATGCACTACAAAGCCTCTTCCTGTTATGAAAATTGAGACTCCAAGAGATATGGAATGGGGTCCCGAGAGGTGGAATCCTGAATACCGCACCAACCGTAGGGATGTAGTAGATACCGGAACAAGTCCTTGTAAGACAGAATGCCCGGCTCACATCTCCATCCAGGGTTATATCAAGCTGGCATCCCAAGGAAAATACGCCGAGGCTCTGGAGTTAATCAAGCATGAGAATCCATTCCCTGCTGTGTGCGGACGTATTTGTCCCAGAAAATGTGAATCAGCCTGTACCAGAGGCGACATTGATGATCCCATTGCCATCGATGAGATTAAGAAATTTATCGCTGACCAAGATATGAATAGTGATAGTCGCTATATCCCGAAAAAGCGTCATGATTATGGTAAGAAAATTGCTGTCATCGGTGCAGGTCCTGCCGGATTATCCTGTGCATACTTTCTATCAATTGACGGCTACCAGGTTACTGTATTCGAGAAGCAGAACGCTCTTGGAGGTATGTTAACTCTAGGTATCCCTTCCTTCCGTTTGGAGAAAGAAGTAGTGAATGCCGAGATTGAAATATTGAAAGAGTTAGGCGTAGAATTTAAGACCGGTGTAGAGGTAGGAAAAGATATCACCTTGAAAGACTTACGTTCAGAAGGTTATGAAGCCTTCTATCTAGCTATCGGAGCACAAGCCGGCAGAAAGTTGAATGTGGAAGGTGAGGATGCTGAAGGTGTTATTACCGGTGTTGACTTCTTAAGAAATGTAAGCTTAGGCAATGAGGTTGCACTACATGGTAAAACCATCGTTATTGGCGGTGGTAATGTTGCTATTGACGTTGCAAGAACAGCTACCAGAGTTGGAGCTGATAATGTGGCTATGTTCTGTCTCGAGACAAGGCAGCAGATGCCTGCACTTGATGAAGAAATCGAAGAAACCCTATCAGAAGGTATCTCCATCAATAATTCCTGGGGTCCGAAGCGCATCATAACCTCGGAAGGACGGGTAACCGGAGTAGAATTCAAGAAGTGTAGCTCCGTCTTCGATAAAAATGGAAGATTCAATCCCAGTTATGATGTGAATGATACTCTGATTGTTGATGCAGATTATGTACTTCTATCCATCGGTCAGTCGATTAGCTGGAATGATCTGGCTACTGACAGCAAGCTTGAGTTTAACCCGAATGGCACGGTAAAAGCAGACCCCTTCACTTATCAGACTTCAGAGCCGGATATATTTGCCGGAGGTGATGCCTTCACAGGACCACGTTTTGCAATCGATGCAATAGCAGCGGGTAAGCAGGGAGCAATCTCCATTCACCGCTATGTACAACCGGGACAGAGTCTTGTAATCGGCCGTGACCGCAGAGAATATAGAGCACTGGACAAAGAGAACCTGGAGCTGGAGAGCTATGACCGTCAGCCCAGACAGAGTGCACCTCATGTCGATGGTGCCATCTCGAAGGAAACCTTCAAAGATCTGCGTAAAACCTTTACTCTGGAGCAGGTTAGGAAAGAAACAGAGCGCTGCTTAAGCTGTGGTGCAACGGTAGTAGATGAATTCTTATGCGTGGGTTGCGGTGCCTGCACCACCCGATGTAAATTTGATGCCATCTCCCTAGTCAGAAAATATGATGGGGAAGGCGTGGCCTTCGAGAACCTAAAGCCCGTGGTTATAAAACAGATACTAAAACGTAAGGGAAAAATCGCGATTAAGAAGGCTGTTAACGTATTCAGTAGATAACTGTTAATATCACAATTAAAACAATAGTGTTTATCGAAACTATAATAAGTGAATTATGGAAGGAGAGTTATTATGCACGAATTAAGCGTTCTCTTTGAGATCGTAAAGCAGGTAGAACTGGTTGCGAAGAAAAATGAGGTCGAACACATTGAAACCCTGATCCTACAGATTGGGGAACTCTCCTCCATGATTCCACATTATATGAAGAAACTCTACCCTGCTGCGATAGAAGGTACTATTCTGGCAGACTCTAGACTAGAAATTGAAGTCATCCCTGCGAACGGTTTATGTAAGGATTGCAGACAGGTCTTCAATCTCATTAAGGAGAAAGGAACCTGTCCGACCTGTCAAAGTAAGTCCTTTGAGTTGCTCAGCGGTAAAGAATTCATGATCAAAGAAATACTCTGTAGCTAGTTACCATAAAGTAAGTTTGTGTATTATTCTCGGTATATAACCTCAAAGTCTTCAAAGAGAACCATCATATCTTCAGAAAACTCATACCCAAGTTCTTTTGCGTCGGCCGCAAAAAATGTCCTATGATTTGATTGCCAGGTCTCTAGGCATTCGTCTTCTCCCTCCCTTTTACAGATATCATAAGTCATGTCCTTAAAAGGTAGTTCTGTTATTCCTGTTGTCCGAATGACACAATTAGGCTTACCCTCCCAATCGGTAACGATGCTATAATCACCAACCTTTGGCCTCTTCCCTTCGATCTCCCATGCCTTCAAGCTACTTGCGGTTGCTCTCTTCCGCCCGGATAGCACCAGAGCTAATAATTGATTTGCCCCCTGCTCTGTCACTTCAAAATGAAATACCTCAAGATACTTTGTATTCTCGTCTAGGTGTTTCTCTTCTAAAAAACGCTTCCAAAATTCTTCAACATCCTTCATCTCATCATTCCTCCCAAATCAGTTGAATGTAGCTTATTTAAGTTCATAATCAATTCATTTTTATTTATGATACATATTATACCATTATTGGAATTGTTCCACCAGACAAATCCTTGTGTGTTACAGTCCTTCGAGTTGAATAGTATTTTTTTATTCTAATGCAATTATAAGGAAAATTTAGTAAAATCAAAGTGTTAATTTGCAAGCAATATGGTAAAATAAGTACAAAGCAAACCAGTAACTATATTATCATTCCAATAACTATATACAAGGGAGGGAGCTTATGCTGGCATTTTTAGATGTGTTATCGGATTTTTTAGAACCTTTTGCAGAGATTTTATTCAAAAAATTATGGAAAAAATGCAACCCAGACAATCCGGATGAAAAAACAATACGTACCAGAAAGATCATCACAAAAACTCTAGGAATCATAATTGCGACTGCCTCACTTACAGCCATAATCTATGCGATTTACTTCTTAATTCACTGGTATTCCTGATAATTATTAACCATAAAAGTACTAAATCGATAATCAATTATTCTATATAAAAAATCCCCCTAAGTTTAGATTTTTGTCTAACCTTAGGGGTTTACTACATACCTATGAGAGCATTTATTTTATTCTACTATCTAATTTTATCATTGCCAGTTAATTCGTATCTCTTTATGAAACAGTTACTTCACAGCCTTCACTAAGAAACGGTTGCCTCCACAAAGAACCAGCTTCTGTCCCTTGGGTGCCTTTGTTAGCCATTCAATATCATCAGGACTCAGACTGAATAATGGCTTCAAGATATCAATCTTATCCATGGAGTGTCCAAAGATCTCAAAGTAACCGGAGATATTTCTAAAGCTTAATCTCTTGGTGAGGAAGGTTGTTGTGTCCTCTATTGCAGAAGTGATAACAAAGCCCTGGGCTTTTGATACCTTATACATCATAGCTAGATATTTATCATAACTCTTGAAAAGGGTATCTGCATCATCGATCAAAAGTCTTGCTTCGGTAATCGGAGCCACACCGTTGAGTCTGGTCCATACATCCTCAATCGCCATTAGGCAATATTTATCCACATCCTCCTTAGCAACATTGGTTACATCAAAGATTACTAAGCGGTGGCTGCCAATATTAATCTGTTTCTTGCCTTCTGCTAATTTGTTCAGTTCGGTGACTGCCGCGGCAAGCTCACTCAATTCTTCCAAGAACGTGTCCTTGAGCAAAATATTGTCCGAACTCGCCGGGGACAGATTTAATTCTAAAGCTACTGTATCGAGGCTTGCTTTCACTTCGTCAAGCTTCTTAGCTATCTTCTTATTCTTATAAGACTCAATCATATTATTGAATGCGAGTGCTAATTGATTCCAGTCTAAATCCCCACATTCCAGACATTGCTTCAGCATTACCTGTTCAATCAGATATTTCTGAAGACTGGTCAGCTTCGGAAGCTTTGTTTCAATCAAGAGTCTTACTAAACCTAACTTGATTTTGCTTAAGAATACAACATCCTGCTCGCTTATCTCACTGGTATCCTGAATAAGCAGAGGGTTTAAAGGCTGTTTAGCCAAATCAATCACTAAGCCTTCCAGTTTTTCAGCCAGTTCATTGTATTCTCCCTTCTTACTGATTACGAATACCGTCCCCTCGGTATTCTCGAGAACATGTTCAATTTCATTCTTTAATGCATAGGTTTTCCCGGTTCCGGCAGGACCGAAGTAGAAACCGCTGCCTCCATTTATCATATCTCTACGCTGTTGATATATTTGTACTGCCATGACTGTTCCTCCTTAATAATTATAACACCTCTTATGTAGCACTTTTTTCATTCCTTATGTTCATGCAGCTCCCCATTTCTGTTTCACTACATCTATAAGTATGCCAGATTTTATCTTAAATGTATAGTATTGAATTCAAAAAATATACAGAATTGTTATGAAATTCCATATAAAAACACCATCAAAAGCCGGTATTGTCTGATATCCAGATATATTTGACCTAAGCATAATACTGAGCCTGAGTATGCCACATCTTGCTATAAAGTCCATTTTGTTGTTCGAGCTCCGTATGTGATCCATATTCAATTAACTCCCCATGATCAAAGACTGCAATGTGATCACAGAAGCGGCAGGAGGATAACCGATGTGAGATATAGATTGCCGTCTTATTGTTCACAAGCTCATTGAATCTGGAATAGATCTCAAATTCTGCATAAGGGTCCAAAGCTGCGGTTGGTTCATCCAGTATCACAAGCGGAGCTTCTTTATAGATGGCTCTTGCAATGGCCAACTTCTGACTCTCACCTCCGGACAGTTCAATGCCCTCTTTATCGAAGTTCTTATAGATGGAGGTCTGGGTCCCCTTGTCTAGTCTCGCGATTCTTTCCTTCAAGCCTGCCTTCTCCAGTGCATGGTTAAGTTTCCCCTCCTCTGCAGTCTGGTAGAAAGAGATGTTCTCTCTTACCGAGAAGGAAAACAGCTTATAATCCTGAAACACTACCGCTAATAGCTGGTTATATTCCTCCCTATTATAATCCTTGATATTCACACCGTTCACCAATATCTCTCCCTCCTGAGGCTCATAAAGCTTACAGAGGAGTTTGATAAAGGTGGTCTTACCGGCACCGTTCTGTCCTACGATAGAGAGTTTCTCCCCATTACGGATGGTTAAGGACACCTTCTTAAGGGTATATTCCTCACTTCTCGGATAACGGAAGGATACATTACGAAATTCGATTTCGACCTGCTCCTTCTCCATCACTTTCTTAATCCCTGTTTCATTCCTGGAAGGAAGCTGTTCAAACTCCAGATACTGTTCGAGATATTTACAGTTCTGGTTGAACTCCACGAAATTAGCTAACATTCCAAAAATACTGGCTGAGAAATTATTGGCTGCCGCAATATACATAGTGAAGCTGCCAATTCCGATGAAGCCTTGCAGTACCTGCCAAGCCATATAGGCATAAACCACCACCATCTGTACCTGAAGGTTAATCGCTGATATTCCGTCTGTCTTACCATACTTCGGAAAGTATGTACCAAACTGTTCGAGGGACGCTGTATTATAGTCATCGACTTTCTTCAGAATAAAGGGTGCCATATGATTCATTCTTACATCTTTGGCTATGGAAAAGTCACCAATCAGCGTGATATAATATCCTATTTTGCGGTTTAAAGGAATGAGACCCTGATACATCTCATAATACATACTCTGCTGCTTCTTAAGTAACGTTGTGTTGACCAGCATAATCGCAACGATTATTAATAATAGATAAACATTCAAAGTCGCAACAATTACGATTAACCCTATCGTTGTGATTATTCCTTGCAGAAGAGTAATCATACTGCCGAACATCCGCCAGAGTACACCCTGATTATTAATCGGAAAGATTGCTTTCTCCTTCTTATCCAGTATCTCAGGATCCTCCAGGTTCTCATAATCCATGTCCATAATATGCTTTCCCATATGAAGCTCGAAGCTATTTACCATGGCAAAGTTAGCGATATCCACTTTCGAATCCAGTAGCTTAATGAGTAGATTAAGCAACCCGTTACCAAGAACCGTAATTGCAACATATAGTATCAAGACTTCGATCCGCTTCTCTCCGATCAGCTCGTCGATGATGAACTTAGGCATGATAATATTTAGAAAAGGAGAGATAGCTTTGAAAATTGCAGCGCTAAACAGCAGAGGAATATAGGTTTTTGACATGGTATGAGCAAGTGTAAGAAAATGTATTGCTATCATAATGTTCTTCTTCATGCAAAAACCTCCTCATCTTTGTAATACTTCGCTTGAGTTTCGAACATATCAGTATATCTGCCTTGCTTCGCCAACAGCTCCTCGTGGGAGCCATATTCTACGATTGCCCCCTTCTCAAACATAGCGATCGTATCACAGAATATAGTAGAAGCAAGTCGATGAGAGATATAGATTGCGGTCTTACTCTCCACCATACGATTGAAATTCATGTAGGTACTATGTTCTGCCAACGCATCCAACGCAGCGGTCGGTTCATCCAGTACCATAATCGGTCCATTCTTATATAAAGCTCTGGCTATGGATATCTTCTGGTTCTCTCCACCGGATAGCTCCACGCCCTCATCGTCAAGGAACTTAAGCAAGCTGGTATCTGTACCATTTTTAAGGGAAGCTACCTTATCTGCAACTCCTGCCTGCTCCAACGCAAGTTCCAAACGTTCCACATCCATCTGCTCTTTCTCGGTCAAAGCAACATTCTCACCAGCTGAGAAAGCAAGGATCTTAACCTCCTGGAACACTGCCGAGAAGAGCTTAGCATATTGCTTTTTATCAAAACGTTTGATATTGATGCCGTTGAGAAGGATTTCTCCGTCTGTTACATCATAAAGGCGGCATAGTAGCTTAACAAATGTCGTCTTGCCGGCTCCATTATGACCGACGATGGCCAAACGCTGACCATATGGTATCTTAAGGTTAAGATCTCTGTAGACATAAGTATCACTACCCGGATAATGGAAGGACACATTACAAAATTCTATCTCATAGGGACCCTCAGGAAGTGGTATACACTCCTCGGAATCCCCTTCCGGCTGTTCTATGAAGTTACGAAAATCACATACCTCTAGATTCTGTGCTCTTATATGTGCGATATCACCGGTCAATTTGTTCATCCACTCAGCAAAACCGGCGATTGCAGCAAAATACATAGTAACCTCAGGAATCGAAAGTCCTCCGGTTATCACGAGGTAAATCAGATAAGCATAGATAACTCCTTCCCGAATGATTAATAAAACAACATCAATTAATCCTGTTCGAAAATAGTTCCATTTGATCTTCTTATGAGTATCCAGCCTGCTATCCTTATATCTGTGAAACAATTCAGCAATCCATCCTGATAGGCCATAAATCCGTAGCTCTTTACCATAAGCAAAGTTATACATCAAATCGTAGATATATCCGGAACGTCGATCATTTTCTGAGATTTCATCCTTCCTATCATGTTCATATTCTCTCACTCGGTAATTAAAATAATAGGATATTGCTAGGTTAGCAATCAGATAAAGTAATACAAATACGTTCAGCATTGATATAATCGTAACGTACCCTAAGATAGCAAGCAAATTGCCTCCAAGGAAGAAAAGCTTATGCAGCATTCCTTCGATCCCTGATTGATTATTATTTAAGCAGCGGAAGGCGGTTTCCTTATCATTAAGGAAGTCGGGATCCTCCGTATTCTTATAATCCGTCATCATACATTTTTTGTAATGTAATTTCATGAATTGAAACCGGACATTTACCATCTTGGGAAAGTAAGCCTGGCTGATGAAGGACTTACCATATCCGATAACTGCTCCAGCCAGAAAATACATTGCAAGAATAATGATTAACTGCTGAGTCCTCTGTCCATACATTAGTTCCTGTAGAATAAATCTCGGAAATAATACGTTGATCAGGGGGGCAGTTCCCGAAAATAAAGTAATCAATATAAAATAGATAAAGATTTGTTTATCGGTAGCCCAAGCCATCCGAACAATGTAATAGATATTCTGCCAAGTATTATACTTGGGCTTTTTCTTCTCACCCATACTTACCCTCCCTGTTGCCTCTTTGATGCAGTTCTTCTGAATCGAATAATAATTCGCCGATCTAGATACGGCTTATACTTCCTCCTGCTAATACACTACCACCGATATCTTTACAAGAGATACTTCCTCCGCAGGATACATTACCTCCGATGTCTTTACCGCTGATAGAGCCTCCGGCAGAAGCATTTCCGGAGATATCTCCACAGGTCAGATTACCCTGACTCTCCACCGCAAGGGCTTCTCCTTCATACTTCACTTCAAGCTTATACTGTCCTGCGTCTCCCTTTTTTAAGAGCCTTTTCCCAAGAAATGCTACGATCCGAAGCTTCCCATCCTCTATCCAGGGAGTATCAGTATTAGTATTCGTATCCCCCTGTCCCAATACCTGCAGATTAGTCCGGTAAACGGAACTTAGCATCATCTCAGCTTCCTCTTCATTTATTGTTGAATTTTTATATAAGTCCAAAATCTTCTTAACTGTTACATCCGCCATATCACTACTCCCCTTCTGATTAAATTCTGTGATTTCATTCTTTGTGATTACCTTTTTAATCTTACAACTAGGATCAATCACCATCGGTCCATCACAATAGAGCCTGTCTATCCTGCAATTACTTCCAAGTCGGGCATTTTCTGTATGTACCACTTTAGCCTTAAGTCCGTTAGCTACCAACCTTGTGCAGTCTATCCGGTCCACTAAACAGTATTCTATGTTGATCTTTCTTCCAAAGTAAAGAAAGCTTACAAATCGTAGCTTCTTAACTAACTTATTCACTCCACTCGAATCATTATTTATCGTAACACTGTCTCCCATCATCTTTCTCACAGTACAATATCCGTTGATATTGATATCATCCGCACAGATGGAACCGGTAGATGACAATAATCCTTCACAATATACCGAGTCCGCATTCACCTCAGCCCGTCGAATTTTGAGCATTCCATCTACCACCAGCTTGTCTGTCTTGATGTTTCTGAATATTCGTCCGATGCCATCAATATTGACCTCTTCTGCCACTAAGCTTCCTTTACTACGAAATGCACCGGATACCAATACCTTCTTGGCGGTAACAGTACCCTTCAGCTTACCCATTCCATCAATAATGATATCGTTGTATTCTCCTTCATGGACGGTGCCAACACCTTCTATCTTCTCATTATTCATAGCTTCACCACCTCATTCACTACTGCTTTGTCAGATATTTTGATGCTCCCACGATACTCCACACGGTCTATAATACACAGATCTCCTATGATAACCTCAGTTCCACTGATCAGTCCTGCCTTTACATATTCTACCTCGATGTGGTCTGCTTCCATGATCCCAATACTAGCGATGGTTATTTTGTCATTTTGATTCTTATATCCTCTCGTCTTAGGAAGCCTCTTGAAGCGTTGATCCGGTTGATACCCCCTACTAATTGTAATGGTCTCACCGGTTAGCTGTCCGACCTTCACCTCACCCTGAGTCAGTAGTAATATCCTATCCGCATTCACAGCTTCCGCTTCAAGACTAGAAAAGCTGTAAAACTCCTCGCATTCTATCTCACTTCTACTAAATAGCTTGGCATAGCTGATTATGTTCTTAAATTTGTACTCAAAATCCAGGAAGAGATCACTACAATTCTCGAAGCTTTCTGCATAAAATACACCTTGCCAAGAGCAATCCCTATTCTGACTTTGCTTTTGACTCTGTTCTTGACTATTATTTTGATTTTGATTTTTACTCTTCTTTCCGGTTCCATTGCTTAAGATCCGGCTCTCCAGATACTCGGCAGTAATTGAACCAGTTATTTCTACTATGTCTCCATTACAGATTCCACTCAGTTTAGCTTCACCGGTAACGGCAAGTCTTGTGAACCCGGACCCCTCGGCAATGAGTTCCCCTACGCACTGAACCCTTCCTAAGGTTGATTTGGTTACCCTAACCTGTCCGGCACAGTTCAAATGCTTGATCCTGCTATCCTGAACCCGAAGTTCCCCTGCCATTAATACAGTATTGTATTCACCCTGGATTGCTCTCTGTCCTAAGCTTATCATATTATGTCTCATATCCTATTCACTCCCATACCTTCTATACTGAACGGCATTGAAGTCCCTTCCTCCTCCTGATCGAATTGGAAGTTAAAGCGATTGCGATATTTTATCTTCAACGCATTGGACAGATCATTTAGGTGAATTTCTTTCACAATGCTTAGCCTGCTGTCGATATAGACCTGTGCTTGCTCTTCATAAATAGTTGCGTAATAATCCTTCTGCCGGTCAAATAATATGAGAATGTATCCGGTGGATTTGATCTTCGGAAGATAATCCCTTAGTCCCTCTACGATATCGATTATCTGTCCTCTTGAGATATCTGAGTGCTCCTTAAAATCAGAAAGAGCTATCATGATCAGAAGCTCCAGGAAAGAATAATTATTCTTATGAAATCCCTGAACAAAAGCAGGAATTAAGTTGCCATTAATCTCTTCAATTATTTTTAGGTCCTCAGCAGTAAAATAACGTTCTGCTACCTCGGGTGATAGTATCTTAGCTAGCTCCTCCAGAGAGTATTTATCCTTGAGTTCCTGAATCGCTTTAATTCGGTTTAGAATCTTAGTCCTTGGAAATATGGTCTCTTGTCCGGTAAAGGAGGGCTGCTTAATAAACCATTTCTCCGGGATTAGACCCTCCCTCTTCCAACGGTAAAGCTGCCCATAGGATATTCCTGTCTCATTCAATAACTCCTTCTTCGTAATTGGCATATGATCTGCTCCTTCCTGTAATTCCAATAGTTTGACACCTAAACCATAATTTATTATTTAATCTTCTAATCTGTTCACTTACCTATTGTTTTCTCATTTACATCGTAACAATGTTTTGTTCTATTGATGCTAATGTAACATAACATTGTTACGCTGTCAATCATTAATTTCCATATTTTATAAATATTAATGCAAGTGCAAAAGTATCTAGTTCGGATAATATCACTATGACTCTCCAAATATTGGTCTCCGATTATTTTCCAATTTATTCGAATCAGATATTTCCTTTTTGAATGAAATTATGTATACTAGTTAGGTACATCAAGTACAACTTACATATGCATCGAAAGGACCCGAAAAATGAAAAACGAATTATTAACGATTGGACCTGTAACGATTTATGGCTACGGTCTGATGATTGCGATCGGAGCATTATCTGCTTATATTACCTCGGAATATCGTGCCAAGAAGAGAGGCATGCAATACGAATTGATCTTCAACCTCTTTATCTGGGCTCTGGTCGGCGGTATGCTTGGGGCAAAACTCTTGTACTATATTACTCAGATCAAAGAGATCATCGCTGATCCATCCCTTTTGTTGGATGTCTCCCATGGCTTTGTTGTATATGGTGGAATTATCGGTGGAATCTTCTCCGGCTACTTGTTTACCAAAAAGCACAAAATGAATTTCTTGGAGGTCTTTGATCTCGTGATGCCCTCCATTGCTCTTGCACAAGGCTTCGGCAGACTCGGCTGTGTCCTTGCCGGCTGCTGTTATGGTAACGAGACCACGAGTGCTTTCCATATCATATTCCATCAGTCAGACTTTGCACCGAATAATGTTCCTCTGATCCCTACCCAGCCCATCTCCAGTGCTTTAGATTTCTTGAATTTCTTCGTGCTGCTCTTCATTGCAAAGAAAGCAAAAGCTCAGGGACAGGTTGCAGGTTTTTATCTGGTATTTTACAGTGCAGGCCGTTTTATATTGGAATTCTTCCGTGGTGATTTGGAACGTGGTACGATTGGCGCATTATCCACCTCACAGTTTATCGCAATCTTTCTCTTCTTAATCGGTCTGGCAATCGTGATCCTCTGCGGTAAGTATGCAGGAAGAACTGCAGTACCCTCCGCAACAGAAGAAGCTGCAGACAAAAGCGATTCAGAAGATCAGGAATAACTCAAATAAGGCTGTCTCACAGCTCCCGATTTCATCCAACCTTCATAAGGAGGTATAGATCAATCGGCTGTGTGACAGCCTTTCATTATGCATTAAGCAAAGCTCTAATTTTAATAAACTTCTCTTTTACGCTGGAACTTAATCTGTTTTCATTTATTTATGCCTTTCTTCCAGCTTAACTATCCATCAATTCTTTGATCAGCAACTGAGGATGGATAGCCTAGCATCCAAGGTAATGCGATTCCCCGTTTGCAATATGATATCAATACTATTATCCTTATATTTCACCTTAATTCTTCCATCTACTCTTGGCGTCAGGCAAGCCTTTTGCAATTTCCCTTCCTGCCAATAGAGGTCCACCTCAATATTCCCTCTAGCAACTAGTCCGGTTACATGCCCCTGCTGCCATTCCTTCGGAAGAGCTGGAAGTAGTGATAGAAAGCCTTCATGGGATTGCAGCAGCATCTCAGCCATTCCCGCGCAGACACCGAAGTTACCATCAATCTGAAAGGGTGGATGGGCATCAAATAGATTATCATAAGTTCCTCCCTGATTGCCATAACTAATCTCATCCCCATCGACCGGGTGTAGTTGACGCTTGATTAGCTTCAACGCATGATCACCATCGCGCAGGCGCGCCCATTGATTTACCTTCCAGCCAAGACTCCAGCCGGTACCTCCGTCTCCACGGTTCGTCAGTGTCACCCTACAAGCCTCGATTAGCTCAGGTGTCGTCTCATAGGTAAATTCTCTGGCAGGATGAAGACCGTAAAGCAAGGATACGTGGCGGTGCTCGGGGTCAAGCTCCTCATATTCCTTCTCCCATTCCAACAGCTGACCCTTGCTGCCGATTCTGGTGGGAAGTAGTCTAGAGAGAGCCTCTTTCAGTTTCTCTTTCAATTCTCCATTCAGTTCTGCCTTCAGTTCTGTTTTCAGTTCAGCCTTCAGTTCTGCTTTCTCTTCTTCCTTATGTTTAACCTCATTCTCAACAAGTTCCATTGCTGTAAGGCAGTTCGTAAACAGGTCCCTCAGAATACTAATCGTCATGGTTGAGGATGCAGAGAGTCCACAGCTTTCTCCATGGATCAGATACTCATTCTCCGGGGAGGTTGATGGACATACCCAGAGATAACCCTGGTCATTCTCTGACAGGAGGTCCAGACCAAACAAGCACGCCTCCTTAAGTATAGGCAATGCCTCCTTACTTAGGTACTCCTTATCCTGTGTAAACTCATATTGCTCAAAGACATGTCGGCATAACCAGGCAGCTCCCATCGGCCAGAAGCCCCATTTTGCAGCTCCTCTGGTTCCTCTCGGACCAATCGGCGTGGTAATTCTCCATAAGTCAATATTATGATGAGCCACAAAGCCCCTCGCCTGATAATAGTTCTTAGCCGTCCTCTGCCCACTGATACTAATATCTTTAATCAAATGAAATAATGGATCATTCAATTCTGCAAGATTGCAGATAAAAGCAGGCCAGTAATTCATCTGCGTATTGATATTCACCGTATAATTAGAACTCCAGGGTGCACGCAGCTGATTATTCCAGATACCCTGTAAATTGGCCGGTTGTGTCCCCGGTCGGGAGCTGGAGATCAATAGGTATCTTCCATATTGAAACAGCAGCTGATATAATCCCTTCTCACTCTCATTCTCTGCAAATTCTTTCAGTCTCTGATCCGTAGGCGTATCACAATTGCTCTCTGTTCCAAGGGAAAAGCTCAATCTGTCATAAAGCCTCCGGTAATCAGTGATATGCCTCTCTTTAAGCTCAGTATAAGGTCTTGCCACCAGCTTCTTCATCGCCTCTTCGCATGGTAGTACAGTCTCTCTTCCTTCTAGAAAGGGATGTATGTCAAAGCTGTTGAAGCTTGTCTTCACTGTAAAATACAGTATAGCCTCGGAGGCGTTCGATAGCTTCAGACAATCCTCCATCCTCGTAAGGCTTCCGTCCTTATGCATAAGTCTGACGATACTATAGAACTGTACGCCTCGTTCCTCATCCTTATCACTATATAGAATCGGATTGTCGCTATCCACATAAACCGGCACGACCTGTCCAGGGCATTCTCCCTTAAGAATCAAAGAGTCTTCACTAACCGTCACCTTACTTTTCAGTTCGCTTTTTATTCTCAGAGTAAGATTAATCTGCTTTTCCTTCGAAGCGGTGATCCTAAGCACAAAGCCATCATCCGGTTCCGACACAAAAGCTTCACGCCTATACTCCACACCATCACTTGAATAGGTGGTAGTACAGATTGCCTGTGTGATATCCAGCTCTCTTACATAATTTTCGATCGCATGGGGATGCTCCATATTCAGCTCAATATCACCAAGGGGCATATAGGACTGTCCCCAAGTTCCAAGAACCTTATCCTCGATTAATCTCTGTGCCTTGAGGGGTTCGCCGGACAAACAGAGACTTCTAGCTTCCTCTATATGTTCTGCCGCGCTCTCCTCCACTGTATCTCTTGGATAACCGGACCACAGTGTATCCTCGTTCAGACAGATACGCTCCTTAGTTATCCCTCCATAGACCATTGCCCCAATCCTACCATTCCCAAGCGGCAAGGCCTGAGTCCAGTTTGTGGCCGGTTTCTTATACCATAATAGATTATCTTTTTCTCGATTTTTCATTCTTCTATCTTACCTCGCTACTGAAGATTTATAATCATATCAGACACATTAATTCGTTATGTTATGTGGACAAAAGCTTTCGTGCAGACCTGTCTCTTAAGGCATTCACGAAGTCTCCCATCGTATTGATTTCTTGCGCGAATACCATTCCTCCCCTTGCCAGGTCCTCCGGCTCATGGAAATCCGAGCCTGAACTCATCATTAGAGAATGCTTATTAGCATAAGCCAACGCCAATTCGTTCCCAGAATTATGTCGGCAGTTCCCGTTATAGATCTCTACTCCATGAATATTCTCCGGGGATGCTACGATCATATGCTTTCGGAAGGGATGAGCCTGGATAATTATGATATTCTCTTTCTCTATGTACTTCTTGAATTCCTTTAAGCCTAAAGTATATAATTTCTTATGTTCCTTAAGAAACTGTTCTGTAATCCCATAGACCAGATAATCACTTGGATTCTCCGTAAAACGAAGCTCCATACCCATAAACACCTTCAACCCCTGTTTCTTTCCTTCATCACTAGCTTCGTCATAACCTCTGAGAAATTGATCAATCTTCCTCTCCCAGGTCAGTTCCTTAGAGGTCTCAAAATAGTATTCATAGTAATGATCTGTAATAATGATTCCCTGATAGCCGGATTCCTTATATAACCGGACAGCCTCTCTCGCCATAGTTTTTGCGCAAGCACTAGTTTCTCCGGTATGGACATGAGTGTCAATTTTGAACATTTCACGTCTCCTCTCTGTATCTATCGTATCTATTATATCTATCATATCTATCATATCTAACGTATTTATCGTATCTATCATATTTATCATATTTATCATTCTATAACATTGTCACGTATGTCACAAGTATCTTAGCAGGGTAGTTATGAATATAGATACCCGTCCTATGACACTTGACCAACACAAGGTATCTCTCAATAGTATCGCATGCTACGATTCTATGAAAAGGGGGCTTTGCATCTATTACTCAACTGCAAATCCCCCTTATTCTTTTGAATACTCTTTAACTACTCTTAACTACTTATTCCACTTTGAATACACTAACCGATTCCTCCAGTACAAGTGCATCATTACTTAACTGTTGTACAACATCATTCAATTTATGAACCTCTTCCAGCTGTTTGTCTGCAGTGACGCTGAGCTGCTCGGCAGCCGCCGCTGTCTCCTCTGCTGTAGCGGAGATACTTTCGATTGCTCTTAAGGTATCATCCTTCGCTTGCTCTATTCCTTCCACACCATCAGCAATCCGATTTAGATTGTTGGTCAATTTCTCAACATGCTTATTGATATCGGTGAAGGCATCGACGGTCTTCACTAATGCTTCTTCTTGAGATAATACAATGCTTTCCGCATATCTCGCCGAACTAACCGTCTTTTTCGTCTGTTGTTCAATTTTCAAAATGATTTTACCGATTTCACTGGAAGCCTTCAGAGATTGGTCAGCCAGCTTCCGGATTTCTTCTGCTACCACCGAGAAGCCTCTGCCGTATTGACCTGCTCTGGCTGCCTCTATGGAAGCATTCAAGGAGAGCAGATTCGTCTGTGATGCGATTTCATTAATGGTACCGATAATTCCTGCAATCGCTGCTGATTCCTTAGCGAGGCTTTCAATATCGATAATTACGGTTCTGGTCACATCTGTGGTGTCCTTTGCCTTATGGCTGAGATTTTCTACAATTTCCATACCACCACCAACAATATCCTTCGTATTACTCGCTATCTGCTCGATATTATGGGTGCTACTATATAATTCGTTGATCTTCTCCGCCAGATCAGCCATCTGATGAAGACAGCTTTCCGCATCGACTGCCTGCTGGGATACACCTTGTTCAATATCACTCACTGCATCGGATATATTCTTTGTTGCATTTACCAGAATTGTTGAGCTATCCGATACCATAAGTGCAGACTGGGATACTGTCTTACTGGTGCCTGCCATCTTTCTGATCAACTTCAGCATGCTGTTAATTACATCATTAATACTCTTACTAAGAATCCGGAATTCATCCTTTCTCTTAATCTTCGTATAACAAGTCAGATCGCCTGCTTCCGTCTTATGTAATACATCGTTAATCTTATGAATAGAATCACTGAAGCCAAAGGCCATATAGGATCCCAAGGAGATTGCGATAATACTCGCAAGTAATACTACAATAAGGGTGATGTTCTTCACTCCGTTTGCCTGTTCAACAATGACTGCTTTCGGAATCATTGCACACAGAAGGCTCTTGCTGGACTCCAGCTTAGAGTACAGGAACAAATACTCCTTACCTGAGACGGTTACATATTCGTGACCCTCGGTATTCAAAGCATCCTCCAAAGCCTTCGTGTAATAACTCTGCTCAATGAATTGATATCCCTCCGGTAACTCTCCATGGACTATTTCTCTACCGTCTCCACTGATAAATGCGGTTACACTTCCCTCCGGAAAGCCACTTTCCTTCAAGGTATTGTACACATAATCATAAGCTACGTCCAATACGATACATCCGATGGGCTTCTTCCCGGCATTATACAGGTATCTCAGATAACTAATGGCATAGCCCGTATTCGTTGTCATAGACTGCTGATCAAGATACGGATGAGTTCCGACCCAAAGCTCTTCCTGATTACTTTGTACAAAGCCGGCTCCTTCTCCTTCTGCGATAAAGTTATCATAAATCAAACGTGAGCTATTGGTACCATTGCCCGAGATACCGGTTCCGTAATTGGACAACAAATAGATGTTCGCGATATACTCTTCCGATAATATATTTGTTGTGACGGAGGACTGGACCTCTCGAAAACGGCTCATTTCTGCCATCTGATCCTTCTTATATTGGCCGGAATAATAATTCTTTAGCACCTCGTCAGAATTAAGTATCTCTGCTTTTGAGGATACAATATCAAAACCAAAGTCCAAATATTTTGCGATATTAGCCATATTCGACATCGTTGAGGCTTCATAGCTTTCTATTAAGCCCTTAGAGGATTTCGAATAGGACAGAATACCAAGAATAATGATCAGGATCACCGGTACTAAGAAGGCCAAGATTAATTTAGCCCTGATACTATTCATACGTTGTAATAGTTTCCATGCAACTTGCTTCTTCTCTTTTTCTTCCATTTTACTGATGCGCTTAATAATCTTCTTCCCCAAAATCATTTGTGCACGTGTGTATTCAATATACTACCGTTGAATACACTACTCCTTTCACCTTCTAACATACTCTGCTACATCCCTCAGGCAGTAACGAATTAAATCATTCCATCCCAGGTAGATACCTTCGTTTTCTTCATTTCTTCTTCATCAAACCATCTGGTTGTTACGCATTTACTTTCTGTATAGAATTTAATACCATCCTTGCCGAGGCAATGGAGATCCCCAAAGAAGGAGTTCTTATGTCCTGAAAACGGGAATACGCCGACCGGAACCGGAATACCCACATTGATGCCAACCATACCACCATCAGTCCTGGCAGCAAATTCCCTTGCATAATAGCCGTTCTGTGTAAAGATAACAGAACCGTTGGCAAAGGGATTATCATTCATTAGCTTTAAGCCCTCCTCAAAGCTTTTCACTCGCTTGATGCATAATACCGGTCCGAAGATCTCATGACTTCCGACTGTCATCTCTTCTGTTACATTATCAAAAATCGTCGGTGCAAGATAGAAACCATTCTCGTAACCTTTCACAACAGCATCTCTGCCATCCAGCACCAGCTTAGCTCCTTCATCGATGCCCTTCTGTATCCAGTTTAAGACACTTTGCTTATGCTTCTGATCTATCACCGGTCCTAACGTTGAACTCTTATCGTAGGCAGGTCCCAGCTTCAATTCCTTCGCCAGCTCCACAAGCTTTGCTACCAAAGCATCCGCAATCTCTTCCTCCGCAACAACTACCGGTAACGCCATACAACGCTCACCTGCGCACCCAAAGGCGGAATTGAGAATTCCTGCTGCTGTACGATCAACGGGAGCATCCTTCAGTACGAGAGCATGATTCTTAGCTTCACACAGCGCTTGTACTCTCTTGCCATGCTCTGCGGCCACACTATAGATATGCTTCCCTACCGCGGTTGATCCTACGAAGGAAATTCCTTTAATATCCGGATGGGTTAAGAAGATTTCAGCCTCATTACGACTACAGGTTATAATATTGAGCACTCCGTCCGGAAGTCCTGCTTCCTGATAGAGCTCAGCAAAGCGCAATGCTGTTCTTGGTGTCGAGCTGGATACCTTCAGAATAATGGTATTACCGGCTGCGATACACATAGGTGCCATCCAGCCCATTGGTATCATGGCCGGAAAGTTAAAGGGAACGATTCCCGCGAAAACGCCGATGGATTCACGATACAACACGGTATCAAACCCACTGGAAGCATTCATCAGTGCATCGCCAAGAATCATACTGGGTGCTGAACAGGCAAGCTCTGTGCCTTCCTTCGCCTTAAGTACATCTCCTGCTGCTTCGTCCCATACCTTACCATGCTCCTGTGCTACCAGATAGGTCAGTTCATCCATATGCTCTTCAATCAGATTACGAAGCTTATATAATACCTGAACACGCTTAACAATCGGAACCTTTGACCAGCTTTCGTATGCCTTCTTAGCAACCTGGATTACCTCCTCTGTCTCCTCCGCCGTACAACACGGAACCTGAGCAGTAATCTCTCCTGTGCTCGGATTATAGACGTTATTATACTTTTCTGTTTTTGATTCTATGAATTTACCACCTGCATAATATTTTAATTTTTCCATCTGCTTCTTCCTTTCTTCAATTTATATCTTATCAATTCGTTACTGTTGATTTTAATGTAGTAATTTCCTCAGAATATAAGTAAACATATGATTGTTTCCCATGCCATAGGTTATCTAAGCTTGGTAGTGAATAATTTGTCCGACTTATGACCCCGACCCTTGATTAAATATAAATCATCCTCTTGATATAATCTCTTGCCATCTTCGCATATACGAAGGGATTTGCTCTCGCGGGATCTTGCTCTGCTTCAACTAAAAGCCAACCTTCATAGCCACTTCTCTCCAGTTCTTCGAAGACAGGTGCAAAATCCACGCAGCCATCACCGGGTACGGTAAAGGTGCCTTCTCGTACTGCCTTGAGGAAGGACCATTTTCCTTCAGTTGCTTTCTTCAGCACGTCGGCTCTGACATCCTTCAGATGTACATGGCCGATGCGGTTAGGATATTTCTTCAATAGGTAGAGTGGACTCTCACCTGAGAAGGTAAAATGTCCTGTATCATAGCAAAGGAATACATAATTCGGATCTGTGTTATCCATAAGCCGTTCCGTCTCGGCAATTGTCTGTACGCCGGTACCCATATGGTGATGGAAGCATAACTTAAAGCCACGGTCCGCGGCTAGCTTACCTAGCTTATTCAATCCTTCACATAATCTTGCCCAGTCAGCATCGGAGAAATATACTTTATTATCAAAGATGGATAATTCCTCATTACCTTGTACGGAATAGCTTTGCTCCGAGACATTAATACGGTTCGCTCCGACTGCCTCCAGATAATCAAGTTCTTTGATGAATTCCTTCTCCGTCTCCTCGTAAGGCTTCGTAACTAAGAAGGAGGAGAACCATTTGCTTGCGATACGCATTCCTCTGATCTCCAATGCTTCCTTCAATACCTTTGTGTCCTTAGGATATTTGTTGCCTACCTCACACCCGGTAAAGCCTGCAAGAGCCATCTCACTTACGCACTGTTCAAAGGTATTCTCTCCTCCAAGGGCAGGCATATCATCATTCGTCCAACCAATCGGTGCTATTCCCAGCTTAATCTTATCTTGACTTAACATCATCCATATCCTCCATTCGATCTATTAATATCTTCAATTTCTTAAAAGTTTGTAATCATTCACTTTCACTGTATTAATACATTCTGGCATCCTTCAGATGCTTCTTGCGGTCTTCATAAGCTTCCTTAATCTTTAGATTGGTATCGCTGTCTCCGATGCCAACATGCCACCAAGCTTCATAACCATCGGTCATCGACTTAGGCAGAACCTTAATGTCAATCAGTACGCTGTTCTTCTCCTTCTTCGCTTCCACAAGAGCAGCTCTCAGCTCCTCTTGGTTCTTTGCTGAGAAGGTAGTCATTCCGTAGCCTTTTCCAATCATCGCAAAATCGGTTGTCATCAATCTACCGTCCTGCTTACCGGAGGTCTCATCCCGATAACGGAACATCGTTGCAAGGCTTCCCATTCCCTTACCCATCTGAAGATTATTGATACAGCCAAAGCCACAATTATCAAAGAGTAATATTGTGATTTTCTTATCTTCCTGAAGAGCTGTTGCAATCTCAGAGTGCATCATCATAAAGGAACCGTCTCCAACCATGGAATAGCAGGCACGTTCAGGCTCGGCTAGCTTCGCTCCAAGCGTTGCAGCGATTTCATAACCCATACAGGAATAAGCATATTCCATATGATAGGCATCCTTGGTATCTGTGGTCCACATTCTCTGGAGATCGCCCGGAAGGCTACCGGAAGCGCCAACAATGATTGCATCCTCTTCAATTAATTCTCGGATTATCCCAATCGCTGCAGTCTGTGTAAGCACACCACCGGTGGCTGCCACAAATTCCTCTTCGACGCCTTCTTCCTTCGCCTTGACGATGGACTGATAATTACTACCATAGATATTACCGGTTAAGGTCTTCATCTCCTTCTCCCAGTATTCCTTCGCTTCAGTTATCTCACTCTGATATCCCGATTGATAACCTGCTTTCTCTAGGAGTATATCTAATTCTTCAATTCCCCGCTTGGCATCCGCAACAATCGGATGACCATCGAGCTTCTGTGCATGATAGCCGGATACATTCAACAGTACAAAGTCAACCTCCGGATTACGAAATAGCTCCTTCGAACCGGTTGTAAAATCCGTCAGCCTTGTTCCGATTCCGATTACTACATCTGCTGCCGTTGCAATGATATTGGCCGAATAGTTACCGGTCACTCCTACACCGCCTAGGTTCAGGGGATGGGAGGTAGCGATTGCGCTCTTCCCTGATTGTGTCTCACCAAAGGGGATATTGAATTTCTCACAAAACTGTGCAATCTTCTCCCCAGCCTCAGAATACCTAACACCACCACCTACGATGATGAAGGGCTTCTTCTTACGAAGGATTAGGTTGACAGCCTCTAGTAATTCTTCCTCCTCAGGCCTGCATCTTGGAATTCTATGTACTCTCTTCTCGAAGAAATAATCGGGGAATTCAAATGCTTCTCCCTGTACATCCTGTGGAAGACTGATACATACCCCACCTGCCTTCTCCGGATCGGTCAGGATGCGCATCGCATTGAGTAATGCTGTCATTAGTTGTTCCGGACGATATACCCGGTCCCAATATCTAGATACCGGGCGAAAGGCATCACTCGTTGTTATGGATGCATCATGGAATTGTTCAATCTGTTGGAGTACCGGATCCGGTTGTCTTGTAGCAAAGGTATCTCCCGTGAATACCAGAAGTGGTACATTATTCGCGGTGGCATCCGCTACTGCGGTTACCATATTCGCTGCACCCGGTCCGATAGAGGAAGCACAAGCTATAATTCTTCTTCGGTTCGATTGCTTTGCAAAGCCTGCAGCAGCATGAGCCATACCTTGCTCATTTCTTCCCTGGTATACCTTAAGTCCATAAGGGTTTTCCTCTAGTGCCTGACCCAAACCACATACAATTCCGTGACCGAAGATGGTAAAGATACCATCAACAAACTTCTCCGTGGCTCCATCCAGACTTACATATTGATTATCTAAAAATCT
>JAQZBA010000247.1 GCA_029239365.1 Herbinix sp.
AGATGTGTCGATGCTTATTGTTATATTATTTCGATGCGTTTTGGAAAGCGTCTGAAGATTGAAAAGGAGATCGATCATGAACTCCTGCAGCTGGAGGTGCCTCAATTGATTTTGCAGCCTCTCATCGAGAATGCTGTAGTACATGGTGTTGAGAAGGTGAAAAACGGAACGATCTGGATTAAGGTCTATCAAGAGGATAAGCATGTAATCCTTCAAATAATCAATACCGGTAAGACGATGACAGAGGAGGATCTTGTTCGGGTACAAACAATATTAGAGGGCAAATATGACCAGACCGAGGAACAAGGAGGTAGACATGAAGCCCTTGGCATCCATAATGTGAATGAGCGTATTAAGCTGATCTATGGAGAGGAATATGGTTTGACAATTCGTCCCATCACCGATACTGAGACGGCATCTACGATTACCATTCCCATTGATTATGATCCAACCTTGGTAAAAGCAAATATACCAAATTTGCATTGGAACAAAGCAAAATGATGAGCTTGTTAATAATTAAGGTAATCGAATTAATCAGAAAGACCACAAGTTTGAACAAGAAATGTCAAGTTAGAACAAAGCCTTTATGGTATGTGGTTACTATAATATTATCAGGTATTGATGAAGTATTTGCGGCAAAACAGCCATACTTCATTCGTGTGAATTAATTCAAAGGACAGGCATAGTTCGATTTGTGTTGGAATTATGTTATTAATCGAAGGAGGATTCGTGAATGAAAAGAATCAGAAAAGTAATAGCCCTTCTGCTTGCTTTTATTCTAACGGTAGCTTTTATGACCGCCTGCGATATAAATGAAGTAACCGATGCAGTAGACAACCAGAATACGGAAGATACCGGTGATCCTAATTCCTCTGAGTCGGCGGAACCAACGGTAGCTGATCAGTATCCGGTAACCTTAACAACCGTATCCATGTTTGGTGGTACAGATGCGAATGCCGGTAATTATCAAGCAATCAACGCGCAGTTCATGAAGGATTATCCATATATCAGCATAGAAGATGATTCCCAATCAGTAGATCAGGATTGGAAGACGAAGATCGCAGCTGACTTTGCAGTAGGGAATGAACCGGATGTGATTCAATATTTTACGGATGCCAATGCCAGCGATGTTCTTGCCGCAGGCAAATTTGTTACCATCGATGAAATCAGGGCAGTATACCCGGAATACGCCGCAGATACCCTGGATACAGCATTAGTAGCAGCATCAAACCCGGACGGTGTACTAAGAGCTGTTCCTACTACCGGATATTGGGAAGGGTTATTCTGCAACAAAGACTTATTTGACCGATATGGCCTAGAGTTACCTACTGATTGGGACAAGATGGCGAAAGCGATTGAGACATTTCAGACAAATGGTATCATCCCTATTGCAGTTTCATTAAATAATGTTCCTCATTACTGGATTGAATTCTTGATCCTTTCGGCCGCAGGACCTGAGGGTTATACTAACGTTCCTATCATTGCTCCTGAGGATTGGTGTAAGGGTCTCGAGATGTTTAAAACCTTACGTGAGATGGGAGCCTTCCCAATCGATACCGATACAATTGATAACGACTTTGCAGGCGAATTATTTAAGAATAAGGAAGCTGCAATGCAATTAGATGGTTCCTGGTATTCCGGCGGTATTCCGGATCAGAAGAACACCGTCGTAGTTTCATTTCCGGTAATTCCTGAAGGCAAAGCTCAGCCCGGTAACATGGTAGGAGGTATCTCTTCCGGTTTCTATATCACCAAGAAGGCATGGGAAGATCCGGACAAGAGAGATGCTGCTGTGAAGTTCGTAATGGCACACACCAACAGCCAGTCTGTTTCCATCTATTGGGGTGGTAATGGTCAGGCCGCTGCTAAGGTTGAGCCTCTGGCTGATATGACGCCTCTTGGTATCTCAGGCTTAGATTATTCCAGCACTGCTACAGCAATTTATACACCTACCGATTCCCGTATCTCGCAGGCAGCTTATAACACCTTGGTTGCAGGTATTGTTGATGTATCTGCCGGTACCAGAACAGCTGAGAATCTAATTAATGAAGTATTAGAGATCAATGCAAAATAAAAATAAGTCGCCAAATTGGCAGAATGGAGATAGCAATGTATAAAGTAGTGATTATTGATGACGAACCTATCATCGTAGAGGGAATATCCCGCATGATAAAGTGGGATCAGTTTGACTGCAAAATTGTTGCTACTGCAAATGATGGAATCGAGGGTGCCCAGGTAATTCGTAAGCATTGTCCCGATATGATTATCACAGATATCTCTATGCCCGACCTGGATGGTCTATCCATGGTAGCCGGATTAAAAAGCGAATTTCCTGACATGGAGATCAGTATTTTGACCGGATACCGCAAATTTGAATATGCGCAACGTGCGATCCGTCTAGGAATAACGCGTTTTCTATTAAAACCCTCGAATATGGAGGAGTTGGTGGAGGCAATCAACGCTATGACTGCAAATCTTCAGGCAAAAGGACTCCGTTCAGAAGAAGAGAAGGAAGACAATGAGCCTCTGGATAATGAAGCGAGTAATTTTATCGTCAATAATGCAATGAAATATATTGAACAAAACTATTTACATAAAATATCCCTCAGTGAAGTGGCAGAAAAAACATATGTCAGTCAATGGCATTTGAGTAAGCTTTTGAATCGCCATTTGGGTCAGAACTTTTCTGAGATATTGAATAGCGTAAGGATAAAGGAAGCCCAAAAGCTACTGCGTGATCCTTCCCTGCGTATCGGCGACATTGCTGAACGTGTAGGTTTTATCGATATGGCTCATTTTTCCCGCGTCTTTAAGAAAAACGTTGGTGTTTCGGCAAATGAATATCGGAATACTATCTCACAAAAGAACATAGAACGAACCAAATAAATAACGCATTCAGGAAAGGGTATTCTTTCTTGCCGGGACTACTGAGCTACATCATTGCAACAATTAGTCCGGCTTCGAAGGGATACCCTTCGACTATTTTAAAGACTTGTGATACACGAAGCATATGTTACAGTTCAGCATTCTAGGTAATGTATACGACTAGGGAGAAATGTTCCCATGGATGAGCCGTTCCCACTTAATTGCATTACGTAACGGTACATAAGGTTCTAAAATACAGAACCTAAGTACCGACGAATGCAAATACTCACCACGGAAATCATTTCTCCCTAGTCGTATACGATAGTTATTAATAAGGCTGAACTGTAACAAGCATATTTTCGATTTAACAAATATTTCTTGTGATATCGTGAAGAATATATTATTATAGATTAGAATCATATTGGTGTAAAAAGCCTACCGACCCTGTTAACGCGTGCCGGCAGGCAAGAGTTGCTATAAAGGACATGTTATGCATGTCATCGAAGAATAGAGTGAGGGATAGGAGCTGTTATTATGGCATTCATTATTGATGGAAAGAAGATAGCTGCAGAGATTAAGGATGAATTAAAACAAAAGGTGACCAAGCTTACGGAGGATGGGGTTGCGATTACTTTGGCGGTAATTCAGGTAGGTAACGATCCGGCTTCTTCAGTATATGTGGGAAATAAAAAGAAAGCATGTGAATACGTTGGTATCAATTCTCTATCCTATGAGCTTGCGGAAAGTACCACCCAGGAGGAGCTGTTATCCTTGGTTGAAGCATTGAACGCGGATGCGAAGATCAACGGAATTCTTGTTCAATTACCGTTACCTTCCCAGATTGATGAGGATTTGGTGATTAAGACAATTTCACCCACAAAAGATGTTGACGGCTTCCATCCACAGAGTGTAGGTGCCTTAAGTATTGGTCAGAAGGGTTTTATCTCCTGTACCCCTGGCGGAGTAATCCAGCTCTTAAAGCGCTCAGGGATCCCGATGGAGGGCAAAGAATGTGTTATAATCGGAAGAAGTAATATTGTCGGAAAGCCTATGGCTCTTTTGATGCTCCGCGAGAACGCAACAGTAACCGTCTGTCATTCCAGAACCAAGAATCTGATGGAAGTGGCAAAACGTGCGGATATTTTAATTGTAGCAATTGGTAAGCCTCTCTTTGTTACTAAGGATTTTGTCAAAGAGGGTGCGGTAGTAATCGATGTTGGAATTCACCGGGATGCAGAGAATAAATTATGTGGAGATGTTGATTATCAAGATGTGTTAGAGCATGTATCCGCTATCACACCGGTTCCCGGAGGGGTGGGTCCTATGACCATAGCAATGCTCATGAATAACTGTGTTGAAGCTGTTACCAAGAGTAAGTAATACAAGATCCGTACCGAGTTTCATCTCGCATTCGGTTGACCTGGTAATATAATGAGAGTGGGGATATCGTAATGAATATAGAACAAAAAATAATTTATCAGAATATAGAATATAGAATACTGGCTGCAGAACAGGAATTTATTGTTCATCCTGTCGCTTTTGGATTGTTACCTTACACATCAGCGTCAATACAATGTTCCTATTCCTGTCTATTACATCTCAAAGATTATAGACTACTGTTAAGTCGACTGGAGCTCGGTACATCTGAGGCATTGAATCTAGGCGGCGCACGGATTGAAGGGTATTCACAAATTCATGAATTTAATGAACAACCTGTCTATTATAATGGGACAATCGTCATCGGTACCAATTTGGTCAAGGAGTATTATCTGAACGGCAGCACTCCGTCCATTTTCTCATATCAGAAGGTAATTGAACTTGTTTTTGAGAAGGGGGTATTGGTTACAACGATTGATCAGAGCAAAGCAATGCTTCGTATTCGTAAAAATCTCGAATTAGGGCTGCGTAAGCTGTCAAGTAGTCGTGATGCCCGCTGTATCAGCCGTTTTATGAATTCGGCCTTTATCGGAGATTATAAGCCCTTTCGCTTTCATTATAACCGCATGAACTATGTGAAGGAAATGAAACAGGATTATTCGAATACTGCTTTAGTATAAGAAAAATCTTCCTATTAATAGTACAGAATAAAACTATTTCTTTTTTTGATAAAAGCTGTTACAATGTTTGTTGCAGTTAAGAAACACACGGATTACGTTTGTTTATTTTAACTTGTTTCAGGTGTTGTTTGTATTCTGCTTGGCAGCATAGAAAGTAGGAGTACGTACTTGACGCAAACTTGAAGGTGTAGAAACATACGTAGGAATGAGGTAAATAATGAATATATTTTTTGTATCACTAGGTTGCGATAAGAACCTGGTAGACAGCGAAAACATGTTAGGTATCCTAAATGAGAATGGACACCGGATTACTAGTGAAGAGCAGGATGCAGACATCATAATAGTGAATACCTGTTGCTTCATAAAAGATGCTAAGGAAGAAAGCATCACAACCATATTAGAGATGGCTGAATATAAGAAAAGCGGTTCGCTGAAAGCACTTATAGTTACCGGCTGCATGGCAGAGCGGTATAAAGAAGAAATCTTAACTGAGATTCCTGAAGTGGATGCACTTCTCGGAACCACAAGCTTTGCTAGTATTATTGAAATCATCAAAGAAATAACTGATGGGAAACAACATTCCCATTTTGAATCACTCGAGGTACTGCCGAGAACTTCCAGTAAGCGAATGCTTACCTCGGGAAGCTATTTTGCATACCTCAAGATAGCGGAGGGCTGTGATAAGCATTGTACTTATTGCATCATTCCACAGGTACGTGGCAATTATCGCAGTGTTCCTATGGAAGACCTATTAAGTGAAGCGAATTACCTGGCTGAGTTTGGGGTAAAGGAGTTAATCCTAGTAGCCCAGGAAACGACCCTTTATGGTAAGGATCTCTACGGTGAGGTAACTTTATCCAAGCTTCTTCATGAATTATGCAAGATAAGTGGTATCGAATGGATCCGTATCTTATATTGCTATCCGGAGGAAATAACGGACGAACT
>JAQZBA010000248.1 GCA_029239365.1 Herbinix sp.
GCCATCAGAGCTTGCGCTTTCCATACCCTTTTCTGAGAATCCGGTTTATGAACTAGCAGAAGATGTGGTAAAAAAGGGCGTCTCCATATGTCCAGGTTGGGAGGATGGAAGAGGAACGATACAGTATTTATCCAAGCTCAGCAACGGTCTTAGCTGTAAGATCCTTGTGATAAGCCAGAACAAAGAAGAAGTTGTATTCAGCATGGAATATACGGATCAAGGTATGACCGGCTGTAAAGCTGTAATAGAAACCTATACCGTGAATCAAGAGGGTATTACTATTGATGCGACACTATCAGCGCCTGTTGGCGACAGGATCTATTATCAAATACCGCTTCTATTCACCAATGGCAAGGACATGACAAGCCTGTCGTCTACAGCTGATTATGCGGTTCTATCCTTAGGTAACAACTCCTATCATATCAAAACGGATGGTATTATCTCTATCGATACGACCAGATATGGTAATAGAAACGGTGAATACAATTTGGCGAGGATACAGAAGGATGGCAATGCTGTAAAAGTGCAACTACAGTTGAAATGAGAGAGTGGTAAAAAGTATATGAGAATATAAAAGGGCAGTATTACCTATGATAGTCATAGAGGTAATACTGCCGCTTCTTGTATCTAGTAGAAAGCTTGCTTTTAACTAGCAAGATTAGTAATAACATGTATAATAGGCTCGAATGATGAAGGGCTTATAAACTTGACATATATTTCATATATGATACAATAATCGTATTCCTGCATTTACCATATGACTTGGACCATCGATATGAACAGTGGTCTTGTCGGGTGAAGTTCGCAGGGATATTTCGTATTGTCGATTAATCGGAGGAGGTACTGCTTTGACAGAACTATTAGTTAGATTATTCATAAAGGACGCGGATAACGTAGAGAATGCGAAGGTACGTACCAGCTATGGAGTCTTGTCGAGCCTGGTTGGAATTGGCTGCAATATCTTACTTTTCTTAACGAAGCTGATCATCGGCTTGGTGATCAACAGTATCTCTGTCATGGCGGATGCCTTCAACAATTTATCGGACGCAGCGTCCTCCATTATTAGCTTCATCGGTGTGAAGCTGGCAGAACGGCCGGCGGATAAGGAGCATCCCTTCGGACATGGAAGATTCGAATATATTGCTGCCCTAGCGGTAGCTTTTATCATATTACAGGTAGGATTTCAACTCTTCAAGGGGGCTCTTGATAAGGTACTGCATCCGGAGGAGATGACCTTTAACCCAATTCTGGTTGGAATATTGGTTCTGTTCGTATTGGTGAAGGTATGGTTGTCCTTATTCAACCGTAAGCTTGGCAAGCGGATTAATTCTACGGTGATGTTAGCTACTTCAGCTGACTCTAAAAATGATGTCCTCGTAACCTCAGCGACGATTATCTCCACTCTGTTCGTAGCATGGACCGGAGTGAATATCGATGGTTATATGGGACTTCTGGTATCACTCTTCGTAATGTTCGCAGGCTTCAATATTGCCAAAGATACACTGGAACCACTCCTTGGACAGGCAATAGAGCGTGATGTTTATCAGAAGATTACCTGCATGGTAGAGAACTATGAGGGCATCTGTGGAACTCACGATCTGATCATCCATAATTATGGACCGACGCATCGAATGGCTACCATCCATGCAGAGGTACCGAATGATATCGGATTCGAACATGCTCATGAGACCATCGACCAGATTGAGAGAGATGTATTGGAGAAGCTGGACATCTTTCTGGTAATCCATATGGACCCCATCGAAGTAAATGATACGATGGTAACCGAGAAGAAGAACATGGTACTTGGTATCGTACAAGAGCTCGAGGAGAAGGCAACCATTCATGATTTTCGTATCGTGAACGGAGAGCATCAGATCAACCTGATCTTCGACCTGGTGATTCCTTATTCCTATTCAAAGGATGAGGAGCAGAAGCTCTTATCGAAGATTGTTGAGGAGATTCGATTGAAGGATCCTAGATTCCAGTGCATCATAACAATGGAGAACAGCTTTATCGCGGAGGAATAGAACCTAGGATAATTGATTTTCGCATTCATATATTTCCTGATGCTGCAGTAATTTATTAATTGAATTAAGCGTATAGAATTAAGGGGGCACAAGATGAAAAGGGGATTATCCTTACTGATTAGTACGGTAATAATACTTATGGGACTTGGCAATTCCATGATTGCTACTGCGGCAGAAGAGATACAGAAGCTCCCTTCGGAGCAATATGATATGATTGAGGAATATGTTAATCGTGAGATGGAGGCAAGTCATATTCCTGGGGTAGCGATTGGTATCGTGCATGGAGATGAGATTGTATATACGAAGGGATTTGGTGTTACTGATCAGAAGAAGTCACCGGTAACCGTGGATACACCCTTTTATATCGGTTCTGTCGGTAAGACATTCACTGCGCTGGCGATTAGACAGCTTCAGGGAGAAGGTAAGCTATACCCTAATGCTGCTGTTACTGAGTACATACCATGGTTTACGTTAGCTGATAATACAGGCGGGCAGATTACCATAAAAGATCTACTTGAACATACCAGTGGGCTATCGAAAGTATCAGGGAACGCAGCTTATTCCTATCATAACAATGATACCATCGAAGAGGTAGTTAAAGAGATCAATCAGAGGGAAAGTATCAATCGACCTGTTGGGTCAAGCTATGAATACTCGAACTTAAATTATGTGATTCTCGGTTTAATTATTGAGAAGGCATCCGGATTAAGCTATACAGATTATATTACACAGCGTATCTTCGAGCCGATGAAGTTCGAAGACAGCTATTTAAATGAAGAAGAGGCAGTACAAGGAGGTTTATCGCAAGGATATCGAGAATTATATGGTTTTAATGTTCCCATCGATAGTGTATATCCGACAGGGCAGGTTCCGGCAGGATACCAACTGTCCAGCATCACGGATATGTCTAGATATGTGATATATTTCTTGAATAACGGCTATGCAGAAGGAGTATCAATTCTTCCGAATAATCAACTGAAGCCGGTGGAAGATTCAATGAAGGTCTACGGAGCGTCTGATTCCTACTACAGTCTGGATTGGGGTATTACAGATGATAGAGCATTCCAAGATTATAACCGCTTCTATGGATTCCTAGGGGCAACCTCAAATTTTAACTCTGCGATGTTGTTATCGCAGGTGCATCGATATGGAATTATAGTATTAGTGAACCAGAGGGGAAATTATCGTAAACCGGAACTCATGTCTCAAGTGATGGGTAATGGTATATCGGATATCTTGCTCCATAACAGAATACCTGCTCCTTACAAGAGAACCTACGATAATAAATTGTTAATAATGCCTCTACTTGTGCTGCTTCTATCCATAACTAGTATCCTATCCTGTATTCGGTTCGGCACTAGATTAGGGTTAAGAAGAACGAAGCACAGTATAGCTGTGGTAATAATGGTAATAATAAATATCGCAGTACCAATTCTGTTACTGATCGGTGCACCCATCTTCTACGATAATAGCTGGAAGTACTTCTTGAATAATGGTATAGATACTGGTTTACCGATTTTTGTGCTATGCATGGTACTTCTGATTACAGGGATTATTAAGTTGATGATATTATGGAAATGCGTCCATAATACACCAAAAGATACCAAATAATTTATTTTAAAAAAATTGATTTAATGCTTGCAAAATAGGTATCCATAAGTTATAATATCATTCGTGGCGCATGAAACATGCTACAAAAAGAATATCTTGGGGTATCGCCAAACGGTAAGGCACTGGACTCTGACTCCAGCATTTTAAGGTTCAAATCCTTATACCCCAGCTATACAAAATGAACTTCCCTCGAAGTTCATTTTTTTTTATGATCTTTTTTTCTTCGTGCCCTTAATATGAATTAATTACAGGGATTTCTCTATAATTTTTCCCGTATTTATCTAGGAACAGTAGACTTATAATAATTCTATATAGCTACTGCCCAATTTCGTCAGAACTACATAAATACATCTAGTCGTGTAAAACTAGATAAGGCGAAGCAGGATAGCAGGAAATACATTGATAGAGAGAGGGATAAGAAGCGATGAATGATTTTCTTAAAGATGAGAATGGTCAGCCAATGTTCTTGCTTGGGTTACAGTCACACAATTCGTCTACAGGAACGGATATGATACAGAAGACCATCCAGGCAATAAAGCAATATGGCGGTAATCTACTGGAGGCACCGGTATACTGGAATGTCATCGAACGTGAGAAAGATTGCTATGATATGAAGCTCGTGAAGGACCTGATTGATGAGACTAGGGATGCTGGTTTGAAGCTAATTATTCTGTGGTTTGCTACCAGTAAGAACGGTCATCCCAATTATGTACCGGAATATATTAAGCTGCAGCCGGAGATATATCGTTTAGCCATAGGAGCCAATACTGCTCCGGTGGCTTCTTTATCACCACATTGCATGGATACATTGGAGCGTGATCAGTTGGCATTTGAGAAGCTGATGATATTCCTGAAAGAATACGATGAAAGAGAGCGTACCGTAATTGCTGTGCAGATAGAAAATGAAATGGGATATGAAAGTACAGACCGTGATTATTCAAAGCTAGCACAGGCTGACTATGTGAAGTCGGTACCGGAAGAAATTCGGAAGGTTAAGCTGATTGATACGGGAATTGAAGAGATCATAGATGATAAGTTGGATTCATCTACGTGGAGAGGGTGCTTTGGAAGACATGCTCATGAAGCTTTCTCTTCCTGGTATCATGCGCGTTATATTGAGAGAATCGCAGAGATGGGTAAAAAGCAATACAACCTCCCTATGATTATCAATGTCATGCTAGGAGAACAGGGGTATGAAGAAACCGGACGTTGTTATCAAGGTGGGGCAGCAGTTGGAAGAATGCTAGATATCTGGAAGATAGGTGCTCCCTCGATTGATTTGATCTGCCCGGATATCTATGAATCGGTACGGAGCAAATACGAGCGGATCTGTAGCCGATACAGCCGCCTGGATAATGCACTATTTATACCGGAGTCACCAATTGCAGGAGAGGCAAATGCGATCAATTCACTTCTTGCTGTGGCAGATTATGAAGCAATTGGAATCTGCTGCTTTGGAGCAGAAAGTGCACTTAATAACGATGGTACCTTAACTGAGGAAACCAGAACGATGGCAGTAACCATGAAAGCCATCGGAGCCTTGGCACCCCTTCTTATCACATATCGCAAGACCGGAGCAGTGCATGCGCTGGTTCAGGAGGAATTTGCCAGGGAGCAGTATCTTAAATTAGAGCAGTATCATGTGATTGCTCATTTTATCAATAAGAATAAAGCGCAAAGGTATGGTTCTCGTATGAATCTTAGCGTGGCAGAGAACCAATTCCATCTGAATGAGAGGGGCAGGGGATTACTCATACAGACCGGAGAGAATGAATTCTATCTATCCGGAGCCGGTCTGGCAGTTGATTTTATCCACCGTCCGGATCCGCTGAATGATAATCCATATCCTCAGATATCCTCCAGACAGGCGGGACAATTGAACTTCTTATCCGTGGAGGAGGGACATTTTGAAGGAGATAAGTGGATCACTGATTATCTACGTAATGGTGATGAAGCAAATTACTCTGTCTATGTCCACGGTGGCCAGGCGGTAAGAATTCGTCTGAATCCGAATCTGGGGATGGATCTTTGGTAATCCATACGATTTAGAGAGAAACGCTCCTATTTGGGGCGTTTTTTTGAGGAAAAATAGGTACTATAATATTTGGAAATTTGCTATAATAAGAGGCAGAAGGTAATTACAAATAATCTAAAAATGATTTTCATAACACAAATATAGATGGAGGCTTATATGCAAGGATATAACTGTATCATGGTTTATAGTAAGGA
>JAQZBA010000249.1 GCA_029239365.1 Herbinix sp.
ATCGAATATGACGAATTAATCTTGCATATCCATCCATAGTTATTAATCAAGAATAAGTATTCGAATCATGAAATTCAAGGAACGAGGGAGGACATCAAATTGTCCTTCCTTATTTTTATACTTTGTGTACGAAAACACCTTTTCTTTTTCTGTTATTCGTGCATTTTCGTTGAAAATATGTATCTTTTGTTCTATAATTGTAGTAAATGGTTACAGTAATGAGTTGCTCTGGTATATTATAAAATATGCCAAATCAGAAGAGACGAGCATAGAAAACAGGAGAGAAGATGCGTGTGAATCATTCAGAAGACAAGACTACTAACAATTTTATCCCCCTTTTAAACGACAACAAATTTCAACAGATTTTAAATAGTGGTCAGATTGCGGTACTTTATCTTGATAAAACAGGTAACCTTTTATATGCGACTCCTTTTCTTCACGATATTATTGGAATCTATAACTCGGATTATGGAAAGCCAATTGAGCAGTCAGAGCTAAATCATATCAGTCCGGAGTTAATGACAAAGCTGGTTGAGCTGATTAATACAATTCAAGTAGCAGAACATAATAAGGACAAGAGAAAGCTTAATTTTATTCTAAAACATCCGTCGCAAATTGAAATTGAAGGAAAGAACGGTAACGTCTATCAGGTCCTTCTTCACTCGTGCTTATCAGAGGACAAAACAATCAATGGTTTTATTCTCAATTTTCATGATGTCAGTGCCCACAAAACTGCAGAATCTGCCCTGGAGCTGGAGAAAGTAAAATATAAGCTGATCGCTGAGCTGACGGAGTGTGCTTTATGGGAATATGATATAGAGAAGAAAGAATTACGGCAGTTCCGTAAATTACATGGAAGATATTCCAATGAGAATCTTACGATTAAGAATTACCGAACTATGATTATTGAAAAAGGTTGGATACATCCGGAGGATGTAACGCTTTTTCATGAATATTGCGACAGTATGGATCGTGGAGATGCCTATATCCAGTATGAGCTTCGGGCAATGGGAGACAATCATGAATACATATGGATTAGATATCAGGGCTCCTGCTTAAAGGATGCCAAAGGAAACGCTCATCTGATTGTAGGCCGAACACTTAATATTGATAAAGAGCATAGAGAATATGAGAAACTGCTTCAAAAATCTCAGAGAGATCCATTGACTGGACTCTATAATAGGAATGCAACAAAAGAAAAGATTGAGAATTGTATTAGGTATAGCAGAACCGTGGATAAAAAAGCAGTACATAATTTTATGGTAATTGACATTGATAACTTCAAAAAAGCGAATGATGTCTGGGGCCATCTCTTTGGAGACATTCTTTTGGAGAATTTCGCCAAGAAGCTGGAAGAGATTCTAGAAAGCACAGACATCGCCGGTAGGATAGGCGGAGATGAGTTTGTCGTTCTTCAACAGGGAATCCCTGATATGGAGGACGTTGAGAATACAGCCAAACTGATTTGTGATATGTCCAGAAGATATCTGAAGGGCATGATAGTGGACGAAACCATTACCGTTAGCATCGGAATTGCAACCTTTCCGAAGGACGGTAAGGATTACGATACGCTATACAGCAAAGCGGATATGGCTCTGTATTATGCGAAATCCAGGGGGAAGGATCAATATGCCTTCTATGGACCTGAGGTTACAAAACTGAAAAGGAATACGGACAATATCGGTGGACATTGGATAAAGGCAAATCTAATTGATCAGACTACTCCGGCGTTAGAGAAAAGATTATTAAATTATGCTGTTGATATCGTAAACCGTTCTATTGATTGTAGTGCAGCGATCAGTAAAATCCTGCACGAAATTGGAATATATTATGATCTATCCCGTATTGTTATCGTTGAGAAGCAGATGCGGAGCGATCAAGCCAAAATAAATTATCAATGGTGTAATCAAGATATTCCTAACGTTGACACCAGTATATTGGAATCAATCACGATTCATAAAAATCAATTCAATAGTCTATTTCAGAACAATAGCGTGTATTATCTGAATGATATTGATAAGTCGGAAATTGAACCGCTCATGAAGAAATTTTATCTTCATAATCATATCAAATCATTGGTTCAATGCGCCATCTGTTATGATGATAAGCATGTTGGAACGATAAGCTTTGAGGATTGTATTGCGGTCAGAAAATGGGAAAAGAGAGAGCTGGATACCTTATATACCATGACAAAGCTCATCAGTACCTACATTATTCAGTTGAATAATAAGAGTAGTCTGGATAATGAGTTATATTTTACACAAGCGACGTTGAACAACCAGAAGCTATGTAATTATGCCGTTAGGGAAGGAACCTATCAGCTTGTCTATTATAGCGATTATACGAAGAAGCAATATCCTAATGTTGAACAGGATGCCTTATGCTATCAGGCTATCTATGGTAAGAAGGAGCCCTGTGACCCATGTCCAAGGAACGGTCTGAGTGAAAGTATCCAAAGCTATTCCCTTGAAGCATATAATGATGTCACAGGAACCTGGTACAGCTCGACGGCATCCGGCTTAATCAGCCCGGACGGTGAAGCAATTCAGATCATTACTACCTCAGATGTAACCGGTTTTATTGACCGGGTTAATTCCAAGGACCCAATGACCGGGCTTCTAACCTTATCTAAATTCGAGGTTGAAGGCATGAGATTGATTGCTGCCAACGAAGATAAAAAGTACATGGTAATCTTTTGTGACTTTGATAAATTCAAGAACATCAATGATGAATGGGGTTACTCCATCGGTAATGATATTCTGTCCCAATTTGCTGAAATTACAGGTAAATTTATTAACAGCGATGAATTATTCTGTAGAATTAGTGCAGATGTCTTCGTTATGTTATTGACTTATCGGAGCACGGATGAAGCTCTGGAGCGAATTGACAATTGCCATACTGAGATTACCAAAGAATTTAAGAAGAGTTATCCAAGGATCAACATAGTATTAATCAGTGGAATCTATGTATTAACGCAGGAGGACCGTATCTTAAGTGTTGCTATCGATCGTGCTAATTTAGCAAGGAAGACAGTGAAAGGTCTTCATAAAAGTAGCTTAGCCATGTATGATAAATCTCTTCATGAGCGAATCACAAAAGAAAATATGATTGAAAATAAAATGCAAAATGCGATTACAAACGAGGAATTTGTTGTATACCTGCAGCCAAAGATTGACTTGAAATCACTAAAGATATGCGGAGCAGAAGCGCTGGTCCGCTGGAGATTACCGGACGGTAAACTAATGAGCCCAACAGAATTCATACCTGTCTTCGAAAAAAACGGATTCATCGCAGAGCTTGATTTCTATGTCTATGATTACACTCTGCGAGCACTTAGAAGTTGGCTGGATAAGGGGAAAAAGCCGATTATCTTATCCATGAATGTATCCAGAATACATCTACAGGATTCAAATTTTATAGACCGATTGGATCAACTCCTAGGTAAATATCGCATACCTTCTGAATTGATTGAATTGGAGATCACTGAGAGTGTGTTCCTAAGTGATTTGGATCGCCTTAGATTCTTCGTTAGCAATCTACGTAATAGAGGCTTTCTCATATCCATTGATGATTTTGGTTCAGGTTATTCCTCTTTGAATCTGCTCAAGAGCTTACCCATCGATATCTTAAAGCTTGATCGTGAATTTTTTATGAGTAACACCATGGACGAGAAGGATAAGCTGGTTATCTCAGGAATTATCTCCCTGGCAAAAGGCCTGGGTCTTAAGGTATTATCCGAAGGAGTTGAAACGGTTGAGCAAATGGAATTCCTTAGGGAAAACCAATGCGATATGGCACAGGGGTTCCTGTTCTATCAGCCAATGCCGGTGGAAGAATTCGTTCCGCTTATCGATTGATTCTTGTTATGACATATCGATACCTCAGGATGATGATTAAAAATAGAATAAATACCAGAATTAAGGTAACAATATATCCTAAATTTAAATTTAAAGTTATTATTTTGAAATTTTTCTAAAAATAGTGCAACGCTTTCCACATTTCCTTCGTTTAATAGGTAGAGTCTCAAATGAGGACTTTTCACATAGGCGAGGGAGGATATTATGAAACGAATGGTGTATCGCTATAAGATCAGTAAATTCAACAGATTTATGAATGGTATGGTATTTGCATTAATCTCGATGATTGCGTTAATATTATGTATGTCAGATATCACTCAGTCTTCGGCAAATGAATCAGGTGTTATATTTCCCTTCTTTATCTCAATTGTAAGTTTATCATTAGGTCTATTTACAATGCTACGGGATAAACAGATAAGAAAAGAGAAAACGCAATAAGTTTAGCAATAATTGCGAGTTTTTGAAGCCTTTTTGCCATTGACGGAAGTGATAGGTGGAACTATACTATTTATGAATGTTTTCCATTAATTTTACTATAAGGAGAGAATAAAATGGCAAAGGTTATAACGATGGGAGAGATCATGCTACGTCTTTCGACCCCTGGATATCAGAAATTCATACAGTCCGACAGCTTCGATGTATGCTATGGCGGTGGTGAAGCAAATGTGGCTGTTTCTTTGGCAAATTATGGACATGATGCTTATTTTGTAACGAAGGTTCCTAAGAATCCGATCGGTGATAGTGCTGTTGCGGCACTAAGAAAGTATAATGTAAATTGTGATTTTGTTGCCAGAGGCGGAGAGAGACTTGGTATCTATTTCTTAGAGACCGGAGCTTCAATGAGAGCTTCCAATGTAGTATATGATAGAGCCCATGCTTCCATCGCAGAGGCAGAGCCGTCTGATTTTGATTTTGATGCGATATTTGAAGGTGCTGACTGGTTTCATTTTACCGGTATTACACCTGCTGTCAGTGATAAGGCAGCCTATTTAACCGAAGAAGCATTAAAAGCTGCAAAGCGTAAGAATATCACGGTATCTGTAGATCTTAACTTCCGTAAGAAGCTATGGTCTTCTGAAAAAGCGCAGAGAATCATGACTAACCTGATGCAGTATGTAGATGTTTGCATTGGTAACGAAGAAGATGCAGAGAAGGTTCTTGGCTTTAAACCCGGTAAGACAGATGTAACCAGTGGTGAACTGGAATTAGCCGGTTATCAGGATATCTTTGAGCAGATGGTCAAGAAGTTCAACTTTAAGTATGTAGTTAGCTCACTTCGTGAGAGTTATTCTGCATCCGATAATGGTTGGTCTGCTTGTATTTATGACGGCAAGAATTTCTATCATTCCAAAAAATATAATATTCGTATCGTGGACCGTGTTGGCGGTGGAGATGCTTTTGCAGGTGGCTTAGTCTGTGGCTTATTGGATGGGAAATCCATGGAACAGGCTCTTGAATATGCAGTTGCAGCTTCAGCTTTAAAGCATACAATCCCCGGAGACTTAAATCTAGTGTCCAGAGCGGATGTTGATGCTTTGGTAGGTGGAGACGCTTCCGGCAGAGTACAAAGATAATACTGGACTGAGATTATAGAATGAGAAGGCTTACTTTTGTAAGCCTTCTTTTTGATACAAGATTTTTAATTACCTACGAAGTTGGTATCCCAAATCACTTGGATCCCATTTTTTGTTTAATTGCATATGGAAAAAACACTTGATTATTTTGTGGATAGCTATTATCATTAAGATTGTCTGAAAATTTGATAATTATATGGAGGAATGACGAAATGAGAAAAATTAGGGCGAAACATCAAAAAGCCGTAAAACCGGAGGCTTTCTTTGAATCAAAAAAGAATATTATGATCACTGGTGCAATTTTAGTGGTAGTAATGTTAATTATAGGTGTATTTTTATACATCGAGAACACCGATAGTAAGATCGTACTTAAGAACAAAACGGATCTGACGGTTGAGTATGTGAAGGCTTATTAT
>JAQZBA010000250.1 GCA_029239365.1 Herbinix sp.
ACCTGATCTCTAATTGTATCATTAATTCAGAAAATATACCATACTTTAACAATTCATATTTTCTAGAATAGACCAATTTATCTTATTTCCTTCACAGCTTTAGGCATTGCTCTAAGAATATACTCGGAAGCATCATTTTTTTGAATAATGAATACATATTCCTCACCGCTTCCGTCTTCTGTCAGCATCGTCATCCACTCCCAATCTGCCGGCATTTCTCCGATATTCGCATAGGTTCCGGTATATTTATACTCACAGCTAAAAGAACATAGCCATTGATTCTCCATTATCTCAAGCTTCTTCCCAAGCATTCGGAGATAGGTGGATTCCCATTCGGAACACTCCTCCTCCGACATGACATCGGCAACCAAATTGTGATATTCTGTCACAGTAAAAGTTTTTCCCTCATAATCTTGCATGAGGTCTTTCATCATGACTTCTCCTAGGGCTTTGGCAATCTCTTCTATGGTCATGTTAGCCTCTTCGCATAGGTAAGTATATTGATAGGGTGAAGAGATCGGTGAGCTGAAATAATTCAGATCCATACCGGAGACCTTTTTATACTCTGCCTCATCCCAGTCTTTTTGAACATCGATCCTATATATATTATCCGAAGGAGTTATAGCTGTAGTGCTCTCTTGTATACCAATTGTCGGTGTAACTGTAACCGTCTCCAATTGATTAGGGGGTAGCTGCACTTGGTCAGAACAACCTCCCAAAATAAGTACACAAAATATTAATATACCAGTAATCTTTCTCATCATAACACCTTCTGATTTACATGATTTTTGCCTCATCATGAGTAACTGACCACCTCTCTATCAGGTTAAATCGCTTCAGATTTATCCCTTACCTACATACCTAAACCATAATTACAATTTCAATAAATGTTCCCCCTTAATCTCCTTAGGGCTCCAGTTAATCAGCGCAAAATTTCCATTCGAATGAGCATCTACTCGATTAATCCATTCTATCTCATTCCTAGCTTTGGCTGATAACAATTCATTGGTGGTTCCTGTTTGATAGAGTGACGCGTTTATAACCCACCACTTTGTATTTATGTTAGCACGCTTCAAGTCCTCTTCCAGACGCATTGCTTCATATACCGGTGTAGTCTCAGCCAATGTTACAATTATTACTTCCGTTTCTTCTGAATTTCGTAATCGAGGTAATAGCTTACGAGCCGCTTCAGGAACATCACCCTGGGAACGCTTAATCTCTTGGTTATAGCTTTGAGTAGATTCTAAAAGCAATAAAGTATGTCCTGTTGGAGCTGTATCGATTACAACTATCTCCTCCTCGGCTTTTTCTACTATTTCAGCAAATGCTCGAAATATAGCTATTTCCTGAGTACACGGCGATCTTAAATCCTCCTCCACGTAAGCCACATTATCCTGTGTCATGGTCTCTCTTGCCTTGGCTAACACCTCTTCCTGATATTTCTTCAGTTCTTCCTTTTCATCAATATTACTTAAGGTTATAGTATCATTTTCTTGAATGACGAATTTGAGATGGGCTGCCGGATCTGTGGTAGTCAGATGCACTTTTTTACCTCTTGCTGCCAAGCCCAATGCAATAGCGGCAGCAATTGTTGTCTTTCCGACGCCTCCTTTTCCCATAGTAAAGATTACTCGTTTATTCGTTCTATATAAATCATCAATCACATCTTGTAGCTTAGGTATATTCTTGGCCTTGACTGCTTCCTTGTTAAGCTCAAAATTATCTTCATAAAGGAAAGCTCTTATCTTATTTAGACCTGTTATATTATAAGCTCTTAAGGGAATGGTATAGATAGCCAGCTCTTTTAAGCCAGCGGGTAGATTATTAAGAGCCGTCTGCTGCTTTTTAGATAAATCAGTAGATATCTCATCATCATAAGCAGTTAATACACCATTGATAATTAGCACTTGATTTCTTACTCCTAGATCGGCTAATTCAATGGAAGCTCTTTCGGCTTCCTTCAATGGGGATTCTTCCGGTCGTGATACCAGTATTAATGTTGTTAGTTTATCATTTGCTAATGTATCTACAGCATTTCGATACATTTCCTTTTTATCCTCCAAACCGGCTAACTGACCTAAGCAAGAAGCTCCATGGGTGCTTTCACTGATAAAATTACTCCACGCGGATGGAAGCTGAAGCATCCTTAAGGTATGTCCCGTCGGGGCTGTATCAAATATAATAAATTCATACTTACTCTGTAAGTCCTGATCTGTGATAAATTTAGAGAACTCGTTAAATGCCGCAATTTCTACCGTGCAGGAGCCGGATAATTGTTCTTCCATATTAATAATTACACTATCGGGAAGTAACCCTCGGTAGGGCGATATCACACTTTCACGATACTCTGCAGCTGCAACCAATGGATTCAAATTGATTACCATAAGACCCGGAGCCTCTTTAATCTCAACGCCTTTGTTATCCAGTTCCGTATTAAATACGTCCTGAAGATTTGATGCAGGATCAGTACTGATTAATAGAACCTTCTTACCGCTGTCTGCCAGATCCACTGCAGTTGCACATGCAGTTGAAGTTTTACCTACACCTCCTTTTCCTGTGAAGAACAGATATTTCGTAAGATTTAATTGCTGGGGATGAAATAACATCATACTATATAATCTCCTTCCTTAGAGATATTCTTATAAAAAAATGGGGGGCACTATGATATCCTAAGTGCCCCCATTAGGTTCATATTAATCGCATTAACCGCAGCAGCTTCCATCAGAGCAGCCACAACTGCTTTTTGTACTGCTATTACTTTCTTCTGAACAGCAATCACTCTCTTCAGAAGCACAACAGCCTTCCTCAGAGCAGCCGCATCCACAATCATCCTCCTCCGATGTAGCGACAACTCCCACCTTATCACCGATATATTCCCTTGGTATCTCAAGATAATTAACAAATTCCTCATTCGATGGATATCTGCCGGTAATAATGATTTCACCCTCTAATGCTGCTAAAGGAAGTATTTCTACCCCTTTCTCCTGGATTAATACGTTTACCTTCTTATTAGTGATAAACTCCAGAGGCGCACTTGAAAGATTAAATCGTTCCACAATAACACCATTCTTCTTCAGTGAGTTAAGTAATGTGGATAGCCTTAAGAGCTCCGGATCAACTCCTACGCCACATAATCCCGTATCGCAGCACATAGCCGGTTCAAATATTTGTAACTTTTTCATTGCATTCTCTCCTTATCATTATGCCTAATGTCACCAATGTCCGGCTTCATTAAACATTTCTACAATTTTAAATTATGTCAGTCAGACAAAGCTTAAAAATAGGTACAGATTCAACTATCTCCATACGGTCTATTCCTAAAGCAGAATTTGTTTTATTTTCAGTATATAGAACATTATCTATATGTTTACTATAATACACACATTGATAAATGTCAATATGTGTATTATAATTTATAGCAATATTTTACAGACTTTAAACCATATCCATACAAAAACCGCCAGGTTATCCTGACGGCTCTAAGTAAAATAAATGGTACTTTTTATCTCTTATTCCACTCAGTATAGAATGCAATAAAATCATTCACTGGGATTGGTTTACTAAAATAATAACCCTGTAATTCGTCACAACCGACGCCGACCAACTTCTCAACCTGATCTAGGGTCTCAACACCCTCGGCCAGCGTTTGAAGATTTAAGGTCTTTGCCATCGTTATGATTGAATACGTCAGCTTTCTGTTTTGACTTTCATCCAGTCTGCTGACGAAAGCTCGGTCAATTTTCAGATAATCGATGGGAAGTCTTGTTAAATAGCTTAACGAAGAAAAACCTGTACCAAAATCATCCAACGCAATACTGATACCCAATTCCTTCATTTCCAGCAAGTATTCGATTGCTCGATTAAGATCGTGGATGAACATGCTTTCCGTGATCTCCAGGACAAGCTGGATATTCTGCCCGGAGTAATCCTCCAGAAGCTTGCGCAGCAGATGTATGTAATCCTTGTTATCAAACTGCTTGACGGAGACATTGATCGCTAATTTTGTATTGATTTGATGCTCCTTCAGCTTCTTATCAATCCGAAAAATCTCTTCGGTGATCCAATTACTGATGGGGAGAATCAGGCCATTCTCCTCTGCTGCCGGGATAAATCTGACCGGTGGTATGAGTACTCCTCCTCTGTTCCAGCGAATCAATGCTTCCGCACCTACGATCGTATATTCGTTATTCACTAGAGCGATCTGCGGCTGCAGATATAGCTCAAATTCTTCATTTAATAAAGCCTGTTTCAGCTTAATCTGTAACTCAAGCTGTTCATGATTTCTTAATTCAATTTCTGCTGATGAGAATGCATATTTACCTCTTCCGGTTTCCTTGCTATGGTACATCGCACTATCCGCTTTTCGGATCATTCCTTCCGTTGTGAGGTCGTCGTCGGGAGCTATAGAAATTCCTATACTGATCCCTATCGTGACCTCTTTGTCCTTCAGTAGAATCGGCTTATTTATTTCACTTATGATTCTCTCGGCAGTCGCTGCAGCCTCCTCAGAGCAGTTCTCTCCTTCCATCAGAAGGGTGAATTCATCTCCACCAAGCCTGGACAGCATATCTTCTTCCCGGATTACAGATTGAATTCTCGTTGTTACCTCAATGAGCAGTTTATCACCGGTATCGTGACCTAAGGAATCGTTAATCAGCTTAAAACGGTCAATATCCATATATAATAAGGCTACACAAGTCTTACTTCTCTTCGCCCGACCTAAGGCTATATTAAGACGGTCATAGAACAATGTTCGGTTAGGAAGTCCCGTTAGGGAATCATAATAAGATAATAGATGCATATCTTGCTCTGCTTTTTTCATTTTCGTGATATCAGAGGAGATACCGATATAATTAGCTATTGTACCATTCGGCTGCTTAATTGAAGTAATCGTCATCCATTTTGGATATACTTCGCCAGTTTTTCGTTTATCCCAGATCTCACCTTCCCAATATCCTTCTGTGATTATCTGTTCCCACATATGTTCATAGAATAAGGCATCATGATAATTAGAACGCAAGACTCTCGGGTTGCTCCCTATGAGCTCTTCTTCGGAATATCCTGATATCTTAATCATAGATTCATTCACACGGATAATGTTATTCTTCTCATCAGTGATAACAATACCTTCAATGGCTTCCTTAATTATTTGATCACTAATCAGGAGCTCATCATTCAGCCTGATCAGATTATTAAGTTGTTCCTTGATCCGGGTTATGTCATGTAAGTAATAGAACTTTCCGATTTTAAGCTTATCTGCGTCATAGATATCTACCACATATATATTGTAATACAATTGAGCTCCATCTTGTAATACAACGATCGTATTCTCCTTCGTCAGGTCCAGAGGTAATGGTAAATCCTTCACTTGTGGGATATGCTTGATCACATCAAAGATATTCTTGCCAATCAGCTTTGACAAACTAGCCTCTTGTATTAATTCCTGATCTGCAAATATTCGAATGAATTCTAAAGCTTTCGGATTCACATCAATGATACATTCATCATTGTCCAAAACAAATAATAAATCATTCATATTCTCGATCACCAGATCCCTGGCATAGGGTACAATCATTGATTTGGGTAGATGATAGACACCCCAATAGAACAAAGCTAATGTGATTAAAATAAAGATCGGAGTTGTATCGATTGGTATAATAAATACTTTTTGAGTAAGGAATAAGACATTCATTACAAATGTGGAACTACAGCCTAGGAAAACAAACATACTTTGTTTTTGATATATTTTTGGAGATTTTATCGACCGTATTAATAGTAAATAGCAACAAATCAATATCAGAACATAGGAGTAAATAATATTAATTATAAACCCGATATTCATGG
>JAQZBA010000251.1 GCA_029239365.1 Herbinix sp.
AGATAACGATGAATGGACTTTATCGATTTTAACGAATCCGGAGATACTCAGACTATTGAAGCATTCTTATGGAGCAAAGCAGATTATGCGTACAGAAGATACGGTGGTATGGGCTAGTAACGACGAGGATGGCAGTAAGTATGTAGCTTTCTTCAACACCTCGTTTCATGCCACCAAACCGGAGGTAACCTTCCTGAATCTTGGTCTATGTGGAACCTATCAAGCAAGAGATCTATGGTCACACGAAGAGATTGGAACCTTTACCGGGAGAATCGGAGTAGAAGTTAATATTCACGGTTCTCGCATTATGAAGCTTACAAGAGTGTAACCTTACTCCGAGCCGTAGGAGTTGGCAAAGCTCCGGTGAACGCTACCCGGTTCTAAGGGCTTGTATCTAAGGATGCAAACCTTTTTCTAGTACACGGTATTGGAGTGGTGTGATTAGAAAGTGTTTTTTGAAATGCTTATCAAAGGATGAAGTATCCCTAAAACCGCAAGAATAAGAAATCTCTGTCACGGATAATATAGTATCACGCAGTAGCTTTTGTGCAATACCTAGCCGGTAATTAATTAAGTATTGTTGCGGTGCAACTTTAACATTCGTCATAAATAATTTATACAGATAAGTGCGATCAATACTAAGGTATTTTGCAATATCTGCTATTGATATTTCATAAGTATAATTGTTATGGACGTAGTCTAGCGCCTTGGCGATATGGGTTTCGTGGATGGATTTAGATGCAATACCATCAAGATATATATGGGAGAAGCATCGATAAAGCTGCCCAAGATAAGTGAATTCATTTCCGGATCGCTCTGTAAATATATGAATTAATTTTAGTAAATCGTCCCAGAGGGAACCATTACTATGGTCGGAGAAAAGCAGGCTTGTCGTTGACAAGCCACAGCTATGTAATATCGTAGCAACATCATATCCATCAAAACCAATCCAACAGTATTCCCATGGATCTTTATCATCGGCACAGTAAAGTGTAGTAACCCCGGGATGAATCAAAAATCCCTCTCCCCCGCAGATATGATAGGTCGCTCCATTTACATAATAGGTACCTTGCCCATGTAAAACATAATGAATCAAATAATGAGGGCGGATAGCAGGACCAAAGTAATGGGAAGGCATACACTGCTCATGTCCACATTGATAGAGACTGAGAGGTCTGATTGGTGCAGTATAATTCTCCTGTGTCGGAATTGACTTCATTCGATATCTCCTTTCGTACTAATGTGAATTCAAATCACATGGGAAGAATTGCTAGCGAACTCCTTGTTCTTCTGAGCCTGCTTGTTAAAGTTAGTAGGATAACGTAATAGTAGATAAAGTAATTGTCAACATAGTGACAAGTTTACGAAACAAATAACATAGTATATTCATTAATCACATTATATAATGAATTTAATTAAAATACAAATAATAAGGAGTATAATGATATGATTAAAATAGTATTTTTAGGCGCTGGAAGTACTGTATTTGCAAGAAATGTTCTGGGTGATTGTATGTGCACACCTGCTCTATGGGATGCAGAGATTGCTTTGTATGATATTGACGCTAAGAGACTGGAGGAGTCAGAGATTATTCTGAATGCAATCAACAAAAATGTTAATTCTTCCAGAGCTGTAATCAAGGCATATCTGGGTGTAGATAACCGAAAGGAAGCTTTACGGGATGCAAAATTTGTGGTTAATGCAATCCAGGTAGGTGGTTATGACCCTTGTACTATCATAGATTTCGAGATTCCGAAAAAATTCGGTTTAAGGCAGACAATCGCAGATACCTTAGGCATAGGCGGAATTATGCGTGGACTTAGGACAATTCCGGTTATGAGAGATTTTGCAAGGGATATGGAAGAGGTTTGTCCTAATGCATTATTCCTGAATTATACCAACCCAATGGCAATCCTTACCGGCTATATGCAACGATATACTAAGATAAAAACTGTAGGTTTATGCCATAGTGTCCAGGTTTGCTCAGAAGATTTATTAAAAAAACTTGATATGGAAGATAAATTGGAAGGCAGAAGTGAATTGATTGCCGGTATTAATCATATGGCATGGCTTCTGGAGATCAAGGATAAGGAAGGAAATGATCTGTATCCGGAAATCAAAGCGTGCGCTAAGCAAAAAAATGAAACCGAAAAACATAATGATATGGTTCGTTATGAATACATAAAGCATTTGGGTTACTATTGTACGGAATCCAGTGAACATAATGCGGAGTACAATCCATTTTTCATTAAATCGAGATATCCGGAGCTGGTGGATCAGTTTAATATTCCGCTCGATGAATATCCGAGAAGATGTGTACGTCAGATCGAGGGCTGGGAGCAGGAGAAGAACAGCATCTTACAGGATGGAAAGATAACACATACTCGTAGCCGTGAATATGCTTCTTATATCATGGAAGCAGTGGTACTGAATCAACCCTATAAAATAGGTGGAAATGTATTAAATACAGGACTCATTGATAATCTACCGGCAGACGCTTGTGTGGAAGTACCTTGTCTGGTTGATGCGAATGGAATTAGTCCATGCCATGTCGGCAGATTACCGGTACAGCTGGCAGCAATGAATATGACCAATATCAATGCCCAGCTTATGACGATTGAAGCAGCAAGAACCAAGAAGAAGGAGAACATCTATCAGGCAGCGATGTTGGATCCGCATACTGCTGCTGAATTATCAATCGATGATATAGTTAAGATGTGTGATGAATTAATCGATGCTCATGGAGAATATATGAAAGAGTATTGTTAATTAGAAAACTTGTGTTTGAATCAGTACAAGCTTTAACTTTATTGGTTCTGCGCTGAAGTGATAACAATTAATTAATGAGATAAATAAAAGCAAGCTTACAATCTGCATGGTTGTAAGCTTGTTTGATTCATGATAATACAAAAGGAGATCCTGATTGGAAGAATAAAGTGCTTGTAATAAAACGCTTTCCGAACAAGATAAATAATGTTATTATTCAATTGTAGAGATTTGAAATGTCGCTAAAATACAAACAATCTAGTTTGTGTTTATTACATAAAGAAGCAAAAGAATCTATAATGAATTTGTAAATAACATTTGAACTTTGGGAGGTAGTAAAATGGGTAAAAAAGTATTTAAAATATTATCAATGTTTCTGGCAATTATTCTTGTTCTAACATCAGTGGTAGGATGCGGTAGTAAGGATACATCGGATGAAACTGTAACGGGAAGTAACAATGAAACAACAACGGAACCAACAACGGAACCAACAAAGGAAGAGGAACAGATTACATTAACTTTCTGGCATACCTACGGCGATGGAGAAGAAGCACAATTTAAAGATGTAGTTCTTCCTATGTGGGAGGCAACACATCCTAATATCAAAATTGAAGCAGTAAGACAGGACGGTAGTCAGTATCACCAGATGATTGTAACTGCATTCGGTACCGGACAGACACCCGATGTAGCAAGAATTGATATTGTTAATACTGCTTCTTATGCAAATCAAGGAGGACTTGTAGCTTTAAATGATTTTGATGGCTTCGATTCTAGTAAAGCTAATTTCCTGGAGGGTCCATTATCAACCAATTTATTCCGAGGAAACTATTATGGATTACCGCTTGATACTAACTGCAAGGCTGCCGTAGTAAATAGGAATACCCTTGCAACAATTGGTTTAACAGAGGTCCCGGCTACCTTAGAAGAATTTTTAACTGCAGCTGAGGCATCAGAGATACCTTTAATCAGTGTATCCGGTGTTGGCGATTGGGACTTCTATCCCTATTTCTGGTTGTTTGGTGGCACTTTAACCGACACTGAATTCAAAAAGGCAAGTGGTTACTTAGATAGCCAGTCAAGTATTGATGCTATGAATAAGCTAGTAGAATTAAATCAGAATAAGGTTCTTACGATAAAAGAAGTTGATGGAACCGCAGACGCTTGGGACGGCATTAAAACCGGCGAGTATGCAATGTTCTTTGAAGGTCCTTGGTTCTTCGGATCTTATGAGGAAAATTTGGCTCAAGGTATTGAAGCTGCTACAATCCCTACCTATAATGGAAGAAGTGCTTCTGTAGTTGGTGGTGAGAATATCGTAATTTTTGAGGCTTCCAAGTATAAGGATGCTTCCTATGAATTCTTAAAATTCGTAACCTCCGAGGAAGTACAGTTAGCAATGCTTGATTGTGGACAAATACCGGTATTGAAGAGCTTAGTATCTAATGAAAAAGTAACCGGTAATCCTGTTTGGTCTATTTATATGAAGCAGCTTGAATCTGCAAGTGCCAGAATACCTTCACCGAACCATACAGAAATCGGTCAGGTTTGGAGCAATGCAATGACGAATATATTTGTGAATCATACCGAGGTTACTGCTGAACTTACTAATGCAGCAGCTCAAATCGATGGATTATTAGCAGAGTAGAGTGATATGGGTTGCCACGCCCTGATTACACAATAGGGTCGTGGCAACTTTGTTGAAAGGGTGAGATTATGCCATATGACATGAAGAAGCAGATGTGGAAAAAGAATAGAAAGGGACTTTTATCAGCGTTTCCTTTTATCGCTCCGGGATTATTACTGGTTTGCGTTTTTGTCCTATATCCCATGTTTTTTACCTTAAGAATAGCCTTCTCTGACTACCAAATTGTAAAAAGAGAAATTACCTGGGCAGGGATTGATAATTTTGTAAGTGTTTTTACCGCCCAGAATAGTAGCTTTTGGTATGCATTTCGTAACAATTTTTTATACGCAATTATAACAACACCCTGCATCATCTTTTTAGGAATGTTCTTTGCATTTCTGATTAACAATTTGAGTAAAGGCAGAACGATATTTAAAGTTGGCTTTTATCTTCCTGTGATAACCTCTTGGGTTATCGTCGGTTTAGTATTTCAGTATCTGTTTAATAGCAGCAACCGCGGTTTGATTAATTATGTGATTGTAGATGTATTACATCTGTCCAAGGATTATATTCCATGGCTGCTTAGAGAATGGACCGGTAATGCAGCAATCTGGATTATGGGTATCTGGAAGAATACCGGTTGGGCAATGTTAATCTATACTGCAGCGCTCCAGGGTATTTCAATGGAACTTTATGAAGCGGCATCTCTTGACGGTGCATCCTCCTGGCAGAAATTCCGAGGGATTGTAGTGCCAATGATAAAACCCACCACTTATTTTGTACTTGTTAATATGGTGATTGGGTCCTTCAACGTATTTTTACAGGTTATGCTTTTAACCTCAGGCAAACCAAACGGTACAACCTCAGTACTCCAATTCCTATTGTATGATAAGGCGTTTAATCAGTTTAAATTTGGAGAAGCATCAGCGATAGGTCTAATCACAACGATTACGATCATTCTATTAACTGTTATCCTAAATCGTGGACTAAAATTGGATACAGTGGATAAGGAGGAAACCCTTTGAGTAAATTCAGAAGTAAAAAAGCTTCAGAACGAATCGGTCAGATCATGATTTGGCTTTTCCTATTATTTGCTCTAGCGATTTTTTCTGTGCCTTATCTGTTTATGATATCCAATTCCTTTGAGAAATTTAGCTTTTCCTTGCCTTATCCGCCTAGGATAATTCCGAAACAGATCATATTTGATGCATATCAATATATTTTTAGTTTGGATATTTTCACCAAAGCTTTTCGCAACAGTATTATTAATACGGCGCTTACCGTCGTAATTGAATTAATAGTTGCTACTTTATCTGCCTATGGCTTTGCACGAATTAAGTTTCCGAGAAGGGAGATGCTTTTTAAAATCTATCTCTTAACTCTGATGGTACCCGGATTCTTGAATATCATTCCACAGTTTATCACT
>JAQZBA010000252.1 GCA_029239365.1 Herbinix sp.
TGAATCGAAACTTCTGTTATCCTCTTTTTCTCTTGTTCCAACAAGGAAGCAACGAATAGCTTTAAATTCTGTTCATCCAGACCATTCATCTCGGATACGGTTCCTTGGTCCCTCATCATCTTGAACAGCTTACTTCTCTTATCAATTTCAGCTTCAACAAATAGAATGACAGTAGTATCCGGTGTCTGCTCCAATAGCTCGCTCAGCTCACTCTGGGCTTTGAATAATCCACTGTTTTCAATAATAATCAATCTCTTATCACTAAAAAAAGGCATTGTCTGTGCTGCTTCATGTACCCGTCTTGGTTCCACGTCTTTTCCCTCAAAATAAGAACAATTCATGTCCCCGCCTTCTTGAAGGATAGCAACTTTAAGTTTATCTCGGTATAGCTTCTTCAGATAATCCTCGCTACCATAGAGAAGATAGAACTTTTTGAAGCTTCCGGTTTTAATATGCTCCTTGATTATCTTCATCAATACTACTCCCATTTGTCAGAACATTATCTATTCTACCGAATCCCTATGTAAATTGCAAGTAATAAAAAATAGAAATTTACTCTCGAATTCACGTACTAATCAATGATGCCAAATCTACTCAAAGGTTTAATGCGAAAGACTGCTCGACCACCGATATTCTCCTTATTTACATTGCCAACTTCTTCGGTACGGCTATCCTTACTTACACTCCGATTATCTCCCATTACGAAATACTCGTCTTCACTAAGGGTAATCGGTTCTGCTGCTCTCCCTGCATCTGCTATCGGATCTTTGCCATAGTCCTCCTCCAACATCTCCCCGTCAATGTAGATATCACTACCGATAATCTGTATCGTCTCACCTGGCATACCAATGATTCTCTTTACATAATACTCTTCATTAGCTCGACCATAGGGGTAAAATACAATAATGTCAAACCGATCGAGGGCATCGAATCGATAGGATAATTTCTCGATAAATAAATGTTCTCCATCATGCAGTGTCTCTGCCATAGAGGATCCATCTACGATGGTTCTTTGTATCACAAAGTTCGGAAGAATATAGATACACACAAAGATCAATACTGCATAAAAAATAAGATCATACAGAAATCCCTTCACGTCACTCTTCCGTTTTTCAACAGGTTCTAAGAGTCCTTGTGCTTCCTCCGGTACTTCCATGGAAAGCTCGTCATCAAGATGCTCTTCTTCTATATATAATATGTCTTCTTGATAATCCCTGCTATCATTAGCTTCCATCACTATTCCTCGATCTGCCTTTGTCTTAGCACTTTTATGGGCTTTAAGACACGGTGATCTTCCTTTCCCAGCATTCCATAATACCGCATATAACGATAAAGCACCTTCATATCGAATCATATGAAAGTGCTGATGAATATGTTATGAAAAGGCTTCTGATCCGAAGTCCTTCATTCATAGCAGATTTATTGTTATTTACTGTTCTCTCTAATATCATCATCACCAACAATTTTAACTTTAGAGCGATATAACTCCTCTACTGCAATGGATAAGGGCTTGGGATAAGCAACATCAACAAGAGGAACAGAACCATCGATAATTTGTCTTGCGCGTCTGGCTGTAGCAATAACGATGGAATATCTACTATTAACAACAGGCTGCTCACCTGGTTCTACCTCACTGTTTACTACTCTCATTAAATCCGTATAAGATGGATGTAACATAATTTATTTCTCCTTCCTGGTGTAACAAATTTATATTTTATCAATCAATCTACAGTATCGTTAATCTCAGATACTTCCTTCTGATTCACTCTACCCGCGATCGTCTCCGGTAATAAAGAGGATAAGATCAGATGGCCACTTTCGGTAACAATCACTGCTTTAGTACGTCTGCCACAGGTTGCATCAATTGCCATCCCAGTATCCTTCGCTGTCTGTACCATACGTTTGATTGGCGCAGCCTCCGGCTTGATTATACCGATAATTTTACTGGAATTCACAACATTTCCAAAGCCAACATTAACTAACTTATTCAAAGTTATTCCTCATTTCTGTCGCTTCTATTCAATATTTTGAATTTGTTCTCTAACCTTCTCAATCTCAGTCTTAAGGTCAATAGCCTTGTTCGTAACCTCAAGATCATTCGCTTTCGAAAGAATCGTATTCGCTTCTCGGTTCATCTCCTGGGCGATAAAGTCAAGCTTTCTACCGACATTATCAGTTTCATTCAATGCTTCCTTCATATTAATAATGTGAGCACGAAGTCTTACCGTCTCTTCATCAACGCAGATTTTATCAGCAAATACAGTAACCTCAGTTACCAAAATACTCTCCTCAACCCTAGTATCACCTAATAATTCGGTAACCTTAGCCATAAGCTTATTACGATACTCCGCAACAATCTCAGGTGATCTGGTTTCAATAAAGTCTATCAGTTTTAGCATACCATCCAGCTTAGCAACAATATCCTGCTTAAGATGTTCACCCTCCTGAATTCTTGTATCTACAAATCGGCTAGCGGCTGTCTTGACTGCTTCTTCTACAAGCGCCCATAGCTCCTTCTCATCAATCGTCTGCTCTTCTAAGGTAAATACCTCCGGATATCTGGAAAGTGCGGATACTCGTATATCATTCTCAATACCGAATTCCTTACTGATTTTATCCAGATTAGCATAGTACTCTCTTGCCAAATCCGCATTATACTTAACGCATACGTTATTCTCCGTATAGTCTTCGTATGTAATATAAATATCTATCTTACCTCTGCCAATGTACTGCTTTAATACATTGCGGATGCCCGCCTCAAAAAAGCTAAGTTTTTTAGGCATCTTAATAGAAATATCGCAGTATCTGTGATTCACTGCCTTCATCTCAACAGTAATCTTGCGATCAACTCCGGCTATTTCACAACGCCCAAAGCCTGTCATACTCTTCAACATAGATACACACTCTTTCATGTTTGATATGATTATGATGATAAATCCATACTCTTATTTCATTATAGCACAATATAGATTCAATTAATTATAAATGAAATGATAAAACAAGTCAAGCCACTGCAACGTATTGTTTCTATTGTGTTTACGATTTATCTGTTTCTTCCATAAATATATCTAAACACGATTGATAAAAGTACAATATCCACATCTTCTTAAACCTATTTCTACGGATACCGCTTCCTCCAGTTCCTCATATTCACCAACATAGATCATATATTGATTCCCTGACCTCACAATTTCTGTCTCATGACCCAATCTGCTGATTATAAATTGTTGCTCCATCGCCATATTATAGTTATGGTAAGGACCAATACTTATCCTGTAATGATAGCTTACTGTTACTCCATAATTTATTGCTCCACGCTGATCCGGAGAAGCAGGCAGTAGAGTCTCACAGATTCCTTTCGCAATTTCTTCTGCAATAGGAACAAAATTATTATCAAAGATGTCATTTTCAATCTCTGCTCGAAGATAGCCTATCTCTGCCATTAAAACCGGTATATCCATGTCATTAAGGAAAGGGATATCCGAACGAACAATAATTCTGTATTTGATATAACCACAATTATAAAGATCTCGTCCAATATGATTCGCCGCTACTTCACCAAGCTTATCATTCTCTCTTATAAAGAAATCCAAGCCAGACTCCTCACTATGATTGATACAGGCAAATCGATGAATTGATACCAATAAATCTCCGCCAATCTTTTTAGCAATAGCTACCCGCTCCTGCGTAGGAAGATATCGATCCGTTGTTCTTGTATAACCAGTCTCGATGCTATATTGTTCAAGGAATTTACCCACTCGGAATGCCAACCTTAAGTTATCATTCTTTTCACTTCTTTGTTTGTAATATTCTCCGATATCACTGCCACCATGACCTGCATCCAATATTACTCTTGGCATACTCCGTTCACTCCCTTTGAGCAAATGCTAATGCTTCTTCATTATATGTCTATATTTTAGAAAGTTTCACTATACAACAGAATGAAGTGAGCCGAAGGCCTCACCCTTGAACTCTCGTATTAGAGATTCAAGTATGACCCAGCGAACTCACTTCATTCATGACGTTCTGATTATTCATGATATAGTTTCTATTAGAAGTAATTATTCAGCAAACATTATCGTAGACAGATATCTCTCACCGGTATCAGGAAGTAATACAACAATGGTTTTACCTGCATTCTCTGGTCTTTTAGCAACTTGAGCTGCTGCCCATAATGCCGCTCCGGAGGAGATACCTACAAGAACACCTTCTTTTCGTGCAATTTCTCTTCCTGTCTCAAATGCTGCCTCATTCGTAACAGTTATGATTTCATCGTAAATATTAGTATTTAAGGTATCCGGTACAAATCCTGCTCCAATACCTTGAATCTTATGAGCTCCTGCACGTTTCTCTGATAAGACAGGAGAATCCGCAGGTTCTACAGCTACAATTTTAACGTTTGGCTTCTTGGAACGAAGATATGCTCCGACACCTGAGATGGTTCCACCGGTTCCAACACCTGCAACGAAAATATCTACCTCACCCTCAGTATCCTCCCATATCTCAACACCGGTAGTCTCTTCATGAACCTTCGGGTTGTTTGGATTCTCAAACTGAGATGGGATAAAGCTATTCGGTGTAGCAGCATTCAACTCTTTCGCCTTCTCGATGGCACCCTTCATTCCTTTGGCGCCTTCTGTCAACACCAGCTCAGCACCATATGCCTTCATCAGGTTTCTACGTTCAATGCTCATGGTCTCAGGCATAGCAATCAGAAGCTTTAAACCATAACGTGCGCAGACACTGGCAAGACCAATTCCTGTATTACCACTGGTAGGCTCTATAATTGTAGTATTCAAATCGATTTGTCCAGTCTTAAAGGCTTCTTCGATCATTTTCTTAGCAATACGGTCTTTAACACTACCACCCGGATTAAAATACTCCAGCTTTGCAACAATTTTTGCACCTAAACCGTGTATTTCATTATAATTCGTGAGCTCCAGTAAGGGTGTGTTTCCGATTAATTCTGTTATTTTTTTCTTATAATCTGCCATAATTTCTCCTGTTCTCTGCATAATGCAGTTAAACTATATACCTTCAAAAGCGTTTGATAAATCGTCAAGGATATCTTCTATATGCTCCGTTCCGATCGATAAACGGATAGAATTCGGATGAATACCGGAAGCTTTTAATTCCTCTTCATTCATCTGAGAATGTGTTGTACTTGCCGGGTGGATTACCAAGGATTTCACATCGGCTACATTGGCAAGCAATGAGAAAATCTGTAACTGATCAATGAATTTCTTCGCTGTGGTGGCATCTCCGTCTATCTCAAAGGTGAAGATAGAACTGGCTCCCTGCGGAAAATATTCATTGTACAGCTTATGATAAGGATTATCCGCTAAGGAGGGATGGTTTACCTTCACAACCTTGGGATGCCTATTTAAGTAATCTACGACTTTCAGTGTGTTCTCTACATGTCGCTCAACACGAAGAGATAAGGTCTCCAACCCCTGTAAGAACAGGAAGGAATGGAACGGGCTAATTGTAGATCCCGTATCTCTCATCAGTGTGACTCTTATCTTAATAATATAAGCTAGAGCACCCACAGCTTTTGTAAATTGTACCCCATGATAACTCGGGTTTGGCTCGGTTAGAGACGGGAATTTACCGGAACCCTCCCAATCAAATTTCCCACTGTCAATGATAACACCTCCAATGGTAGTTCCATGTCCACCGATGAACTTAGTCGCGGAATGAACTACAACATCAGCACCATACTCAATCGGACGAAGTAGGTAAGGTGTTGCAAAGGTATTATCCACAATTAACGGGATTTTATTATTGTGTGCAATCTTTGCAACCT
>JAQZBA010000253.1 GCA_029239365.1 Herbinix sp.
TAATTGGCTGATTAATAAATGTTAATATAGTTGTTAGCTGCGTTCAAACAGAAGTCTACTACTGCCATTCCCATAGCGAAGAAGGAAAGGATGATGATCAATGCAAAAGCAGTTTTATCATAAGTCAGCTTTGCTTCCTGCTGTCTGAAGTTCGCGATTAGGATCTCTCCACCTAAGAAGATGAAGATGGTAGGCCAGAGCCTAAATATCATTTCATAAGTCATTCCTAAATCAAAGATCCGAAGTAGAAACAGAACACCAAAGATAATTAACATACCACCTAGGGTTATGGTACCGACTCTATGTGTCTTAGCCATTATTGTAAGCCCCCTTTGTCTTCGAGGAATTTATCATTCTCAAGAGAATCTAAATCCTTCTTCTTACCACGGATCAGATAGATACCGAAAGCAATGATAGCACATGCTACGAATAGCTGGGGCACCAAGCGTCCAAATCGATAGAGAACGTCATAAACAAAATCGGAAACAACGGAACCAATGATATCGATAAAATTATTCCATAGGATGCTGACACCAATAACAATCAGTGCTGCTGCCAGTACATTACGGTATTTGCTTTGGATTAGCTGAACCTTTTCTTTGGCATAGTCAGGAAGGAGAACAAAGTTATCTTCCAGAGCATAGAACTCATCGTCCGGAGTAGAACGAAGGTTGTGGGTATCAAAGAATGCATAAAACCAGATAATCGGCATTAAAAACATTAAAGGTCCAAGCCCTAACCAGCTGGATAGGAATATGGTTAAGAAGAAATAAGCCATTAAGCTGCTGCCGCGCTTCATGAAGCCCATATACATCTGACCGGCTCCCGGTAGTAGGGAAAAACAAAAGGTTAAAAAATTACTTTTCTTTCTGATCATTTTCAGTTACCTCCATTTTGATGATGTTATTGGAGAAGTCCAACATATTCTTACTGATGTTATTCATATTATCCCTGATGGTATCTGTTAAGGAAACATTGTCTTCTTTGACTGTATTAATAGTAGTGAAGCTCTCTGCATTCGAAAAACTACCCTGGATATTCATGCTAAGAAGCAGTAATGCGATTGCTGCTACCGCAGCGGTTCCAACCTTTAAGCTGTAGAGTAGAAGCTGTATCTGTTTTGAGGCTTCCCTTGATTTGATTGCGATTTGTATCTCAGGTCTTTTTGTCGCTTTTATGATATTTTCCTTCATATCCCTCGGAGCAGGAATGATGTCCTCTGTCATAAAGGTTGCCAGTTGATCTGAACAATGATTACAGGAGCAAATATGCTCTAAAAAAGCTTCTTTATCTTCCAAGGTCATGGACTCTTGCACGAAAGCGTTTAGCTCGGCGATCGTTACATGTGGCTTAGTGTTCACTGATAATTGCCCCCTTCCTATATGTTTTCTGTAACATTGCCCTCGCTCGGTAGATCTGAGTTTGGACGGTTTTTAGATTTTTACCGGTGTTCTCAGCAATTTCATTTGCAGATAGCTCCTTGTAAAAATAATCAAATGCTATTTCTCGATAAGGTGATTTTAAGTTATTGCATCGTTCGGATAACTGCCTCTTTACTTCGAGTTCAAGAACATTTTCTTCGGGTGAAGGTTCATTGCCTTTCTGAGCGAGGAAGTAATCGTCCTCGGTAGGGATGCTTTGCCGGTCTGCCCGTTTTATAAAATCAAGGCATTTGTTGGTGGCAATGCGGCAGAGCCAGGCTTTTTCGTATTGTCGGTCGAAGGTGGGTAGATGTTTATAGGCGGAGAGAAAGGCTTCTTGGGCAAGATCCTCGGCTTCAAAATAATCTTTTACAATTTTATAACAGATAGAGAATATTAAATTTTGATAGGTATCGATTAGATACTCATAATATTGCTCGGTATTTATTATTTCCGCCTCCCTTCACCCTTCGATAGTAATAACGAAAGTAAAATAAAAATGTCTTCAAATCTTTTGAATATTTTTTATACTAATTTAGCCATCTGACATTTTGAACCCTTACCAAAGAGGGTAACCACCTGAGTAAATAATGCTAAGGATAGTATAAATAAAACTGCAATCATGATGAATTTAAATATCTTTTTCATAAGTCCCTCCAAATTTGATGCCATATAGCGGCATAGTTGATACCAACATTATAGGGTTGCCCAAGTACCCGTTCGTTTAGTGAAAACGAAAGAGGAGAGAAATTATCTTCAAGATTATAAAAAATTTTGATTATAAATGAAAATATGTCCTATAGGAGGAGATAGACTCTACTATTGGGGATCTAGTAAATGCTTTGTTCTTGCCTGATTTCTTATACATAGCTGTATCATAATACATAATCTGTCAATGGACAATGTTTATCTGATTAATAGTTTGATGTTGATCGTTTGATGTATGAGATGGCTTGGTAATATAAGTTCAAGGGATAGTTCAATTAGAAAGTTGAACTTAATGGTAAAATGTGCTAGATTTTATTAGGAGGGAATATTTTATCATATAGGAAAGTGCATCCTATACGATAAAATTGCTCCGCTAAAGCTGCACACTTTGTTCTGTTATAGTGTCTATAAGGTCGAAGATTGTGGCAGATACAATGTGAACTATTGCTTTATTGATATGGAAGTGCGATGTTCATGTAATACAATTGATCCAACAAATAAATAATAATAGGGAAGGATTAACATGTTTGAGCTTACGAAACAAGAACGCTTAAAGGTATTGGAATTATGCGAGGAATATGAGGAGGAGGTTACTCTTTATGCCTGCATTATGGGTTATATGGGAAGAGTATGGGCGAATCGGAGAGAGAACCCTCAGTGTGCAATGGTTTTGATCGGAGACTTTTGCTATCTAATCGGCAGCTGTGTTAGTGAAGAGGAGCAGGAGATTGTTGAACTGTTATCTGCTGTAGTTAAGAATAAAATTATGATCCTTAATTCCACGGTGTGGCAGTCTGTATTAGATAAGCTGAAACAAAATAATCAGGAAAGCTTCCGAGGCTTTTTGCGATATGCTCTGATTGGTAAGAAGGAATGGTTTGATCAGGAGAAGCTGGTGCAATGGGCTAATGCTATTGAACCGGAATATAAAGCGGTGCGAATTGACGATACGATCTATCCGCTTACGCAGAAGCAATTCTGGACGGAAGATTTTTGTTCCAATTTCGAGTCGAAGGAAGATTTTATGAAATATGGAATTGGTTATGTCGTACTTAAGGACAACGAGATAATCTCCGGTGCCTCTACTTATAGCTATGATGGTGAACGTCTGGAGATTACGATTGAGACGAAGGAGGAATATCGTAAGAAGGGATTGGCCATGGCCTGTGCCGCAAGGCTTATCTTAGATAGTCTTGCGAGGAATATCTATCCGAGATGGGATGCAGCGAATCTTACCTCGGTTCGTCTGGCAGAGAAATTAGGTTATCGCTTCGCTCATGAATATACCGTTTATACATTTTAAGAGTGTTGAAATTGAACGTTATGAGTAGACATATTGGTACTACCGCCTAAAATGTGTGAATAGTGTAAAGCAGTATAAAAAAGAAAATAACAGATAAGGAGAGCATAATCATGGAAATAATGGATTACATCATAAAAACAATAGAGACGCTGGTTAACATCCCAAGTCCCTCCGGATATACGAAGGAGGTAATGGAATTTGTGAGAGGGGAGGCGGAGAGCTTCGGATATCCGTGTGAATATAATCAGAAAGGCGGTCTGTTGATATCGGTGGCAGGAAAGAGCGCTGACACCTTAGGGCTGTCCGCTCATGTAGACACCTTGGGAGCTATGGTTCGCTCTATTGACTCGGAGGGGACCCTTAAATTCACCTTAGTTGGAGGATATACGATGCACAGTGTAGAGGGTGCTTATTGTAAGGTCCATACCAGGGATGGAAGAACCTATACAGGAACGATTCTGATCAAAAGCTCCTCCGTACACAGTTATGATGATGCGAGAACGATCGAACGTACGGATCGTAATATGCTGGTCCGCCTTGATGAGAGAGTTAAGTGCAAAGATGATGTGCTGAATCTTGGGATTAACAGCGGTGACTATATCAGCTTTGAAGCAAAGTTCCAATATACGGATCAGGGCTTTGTGAAGTCAAGACATCTGGATGACAAAGCCTCGGTTGCTGTACTTTTAGGTATGCTGAAGGAGATGTCTGAACAGAGTGTCGTTCCGGAGCGATCGTTAAAGCTATTAATCAGTAATTTTGAAGAGGTAGGGTACGGTGCAAGCCATTTGCCACAGGAGATTAGTGAATTCCTTGCCATCGATATGGGAGCTGTCGGGGATGATCTGAATGGATCAGAGTATGCTGTGACAATCTGCGCCAAGGATTCCTCCGGACCTTACGATTACGAGATGACGAATCGCCTGATAGCCTTAGCCAAGGAAAAAGAAATTGATTATGTGATAGATATCTTTCCACATTACTCCTCCGATGTATCATCCGCACTCCGTGCAGGAAACGACATTCGAGGGGCACTGATTGGTCAGGGTGTCCATGCTTCCCATGGGATGGAACGTACCCACCGACTTGGGTTAGAGAATACACTAAGATTACTGCAAGCTTATATTGAAATAAGTGATACAAATAAATAAAGGCAAACAGATAAATACAAACAGATAAATACAAACAGATAAAGGCAAACAGATAAAGGCAAACAATAATACAAACAGATTAACACAAATAAATTATTATAAACAACGAAAGACAAACAAAGAAATACAAATAAAAACAACACAATTATCGGATGTAAACATTGACTATTGCCCTAATTAATGTTACAATTCTAACGAATATTACGAATACAAACAAAAACAACATTTCTGGGAGGCAATATAAGATGAAGTCTGAGTACGAAATCAAAGAAGAAATCTGTGAGATAGGAAAACGTATCTATAATCGAAACATGGTCGCTGCTAACGATGGTAATATCTCTGTTAAGCTTAATGAAAATGAGTTCTTGTGTACACCCACCGGTGTAAGCAAGGGTTTTATGACTCCTGAATATATATGTAAGGTTGATAAGGATGGAAAAGTAATAGAAGCCAATTCCGGTTATAAACCTTCGTCTGAGATCAAGATGCACATGAGAGTATATAAGGAGAGACCGGATGTGGTGTCTGTTGTTCATGCACATCCCATGTATGCAACGGGCTTTGCCATTGCAGGCATCCCTTTGACTCAGCAGATTATGCCGGAAGCTACGATTACGCTAGGCAGTGTTCCTATAGCTGAATATGGGACACCTTCCACGGAAGAGATTCCGGATGCAGTATCCAAGTATCTGCCCAATTATGATGCGGTATTATTGGAGAACCACGGCGCATTGACTTATGGCGATTCTCTTTTGAATGCTTATCATAAGATGGAGTCGGTAGAGTTCTATGCACAGCTGTTATTTATATCGAAGCAGTTAGGTGGACCGAAGGAGTTATCAGACGATAAGGTACAGAAATTATATGAGATTCGTAGACAGTTCGGTATGACTGGGAAGCATCCGTCGGATATGAAGTAGCCACATCAAAGATGCAACATGGAGGTTTAGTGTGAGAGATTATTATCTAGCGGTTGATATCGGTGCCTCCAGTGGACGTCATATTCTTGGGTGGATGGAGGAAGATAAGCTTAAGACGGAAGAGGTTTACCGTTTTCATAATGGGTTGGTTAAGAAGGATGGACATTGGTGTTGGGATTTTGAACAATTGTTCCGAGAAATCGTGGAAGGTCTGAAGCGCTGTAAGGAGAATGGTAAATGTCCCATCAGTATGGGTATTGATACCTGGGGTGTTGATTTTGTTCTCCTA
>JAQZBA010000254.1 GCA_029239365.1 Herbinix sp.
TTTCATAATGAGAAAACCCCATCCTTCTCCGTGAGCGCATCAAAGCAGATGTACCATTGCTTTGGCTGTGGAGTGGGAGGCAATGTATTCACTTTCATTATGGAGTATGAGAATTATTCCTTTCTTGAAGCACTGCGCTTCCTTGGCGAACGTGCAGGAATAGCACTACCGGAACAAGAAATGTCCGAAGAGCAGAGACGACAATCCGATCTGAAGGGACGGTTACTTGAGACTAATAAGCAGGCTGCAACTTATTTTTATTATCAATTTAAGAATCAAGAAGGACAAGCTGCTTATGATTATCTGGTGAATAGAGGTTTATCCGAGGAAACGATAAAGCATTTTGGATTAGGTTATTCGAACCGGTATAGTGATGACTTATATCGGTACCTGAAGAAGGTGGGGTACGAGGATGAATTCCTGGCCCAATCCGGATTGGTAACCATTGACGAGCGTCTGGGGGGCAGGGATAAATTCCGGGACCGAGTAATGTTTCCTATTATGGATGCGAATCATCGTGTTATTGGTTTTGGCGGCCGTGTTATGGCAAATGCCGGACCGGAGGTGCCGAAATATCTGAATACTCCAGAGACAAGAGTATTTGAAAAAAGTCGTCATCTCTACGGACTTAATTTTGCGAAAGCCTCCAGAAAGACCTATTTTCTTATCTGCGAGGGTTATATGGATGTGATTGCGTTGCATCAGGCGGGCTTTACCAATGCAGTTGCAGCACTTGGAACTGCTTTTACAGGATTTCATGCTAATCTATTAAAACGCTATACCAATGAAGTGTTATTAACCTTTGATAGCGATAATGCCGGAACACAGGCTGCACTACGAGCTATTCCGATCTTGAAAGAAGCCGGACTGTCTATCAAGGTAATTAATATGAAACCCTATAAGGATCCGGATGAGTTTATCAAAGCACTTGGGGCTGAAGAATTCCAGAAGCGAATTGCTGAGGCGCGAAGCAGCTTCTTCTTCGAGATCGATGTTCTTCAGAAAGAATATGATCTATCGGATCCTGAGCAGAAGACCAAATTCTTTCATGAAACAGCGAAGAAGATGATTGGCTTTAGTGAAGAGTTGGAGCGAAACTTCTATATTGATGCTGTCGCTAAGTCCTATCAGATAGATGTTGAGCAGCTTCGAAAGCTGGTGAATAAAATTGGTTCTCAGATCGTGATTGGTGTAAATGAACCGAAAGAGCTAAGAGGAGATGGGCTAAAAGGCAGAAAAGGACCGGAGGATGGAATATCGAAGTCTCAGAAGTTGATGCTGACATGGTTGATTGAAGACTCCTCCTTATTTAATAAAATCAAAGGGATATTGGGACCGGAGGATTTTACGGAGGGTATCTACAAGGAGGTCGCCGGACTCGTATTTGATCAATATGAGAAGGAGAACGCAGTAAATCCTGCAAAGATTATCAACTGCTTTGAGAGTAAAGAAGAACAATCCGAGGTAGCAGCATTATTTTCAGCAGGTATCCATGGTGATATGGATGAGGCCGGATGGCACAAGGCCTTAATGGATACCGTGTTGAGGCTCAAAGAGAACAGCCTAGATATGCAGAGCCAGAAAGCAATTGAAGTGAATGATACTGCTCTTCTGATGAAGATCATCAGTGAGAAGACAGAGCTGAAAAAACGAAGCATTACTTTTACGAACTGACCTAAGACATGCTTTATAGCGAGACCCGGGTATATGTAAGAATTGCATATTTCATCAAATGATGGTTAAAATATAAAAAGAGTCGAAGAAGGAAGGATTATCTATGGACGAAAGTATAGTTAAGTTTACGGAGAGGCTGAAGGAACTATTAGTTTATGCCGAGAAGAAGAAGAATGTCCTGGAATTTCAGGAAGTGAATGATTTCTTCTCGGATATGGAGCTTGACCCACAACGGATCGAGAAGATTTATGATTTCCTTGACAAGCATAATGTCGATGTATTAAGAATCTCCGAAGAGGATGAAGAGGATATCATCCTAGATGAAGAAGAGGAATTAGAACCCTTGGATCTGACGATTCCAGAGGGTATCAGCATAGAGGATCCTGTCCGTATGTATCTGAAGGAGATTGGTAAGGTACCTTTACTCAATGCGGATGAGGAAATCGAATTGGCAAGAAGGATGGAGGATGGCGATGATTATGCGAAGAAACGCCTCGCAGAAGCCAATCTTAGATTAGTTGTCAGTATTGCAAAACGTTACGTAGGCAGAGGCATGCTGTTTCTGGATCTAATCCAGGAGGGAAACCTCGGTCTTATCAAAGCAGTTGAGAAGTTTGATTATCGCAAGGGTTACAAGTTTAGTACTTATGCTACCTGGTGGATCAGACAAGCTATTACAAGAGCAATCGCAGACCAGGCTAGAACAATTCGTATTCCGGTTCATATGGTGGAGACCATCAATAAATTAACCCGTGTTCAGCGTCAGCTTCTACAGGAATTAGGACGTGAGCCATCTCCAGAAGAGATTTCCGCGGTCATGAATATGCCGGTGGAAAGAGTGCGTGAGATACAGAAGATATCTCAAGAACCGGTTTCGCTTGAGACTCCCATCGGTGAAGAAGAGGATAGCCATTTGGGTGACTTCATCCAAGATGAAAACGTGCCGGTACCAGCGGATGCAGCTGCCTTTACTCTACTCAAGGAACAGTTGGTGGAAGTGCTCGGGACCTTAACAGAGAGAGAGCAGAAGGTTCTCCGACTTCGTTTTGGTTTAGATGACGGACGTGCTCGCACCTTGGAAGAGGTGGGTAAGGAATTCAATGTCACAAGGGAGCGTATCCGTCAGATTGAAGCAAAAGCGCTACGAAAGCTAAGACATCCAAGCAGAAGCCGTAAACTTAAGGATTATTTAGAATAATATAAGCAAAGCGAGTCGAAAAGAGAGGCTTTGAGATTGTTCGACTTTATATAAGCAATTCTTTGAAAAAGTAAGTATGAGTGAAGGGGCCGTTATAGGTACTCTAGTAGATCGGAAGATATTGATCCGATTAACTGGGATGCTTATGATAGCCCTATCCTTTTATATAGAAGAAACACATCAATCTCTTAAAATCTTAGGTGGAAATCAGTTCAAAAAAATGATAAGATAGATAGAATACATCTAGATCAAATAGGCGGATGCCAAAAGTCGGATTAAGTAGAAACGGAGAAATATATGCAGCTTTCAAAACGCTTACAGGCAGTGGCCAGTCTGGTTACGCCGGGTAATAGGGTGGCAGATGTCGGCTGTGATCATGCTTATACCTCGATTTATTTAGTAGAGAATGAGTTATCAAAGCATATCATTGCCATGGATGTCAATCAAGGACCGATTGATAGGGCACACGATAATATAGAGAAATATGGTTATTCTACTCGGATAGAGACTCGTAAATCCAATGGATTGGAGAAACTAAAGGTGAAAGAGGTTGATACCATTCTGATTGCCGGAATGGGAGGGCCCTTAACGATTCAGATTCTTGAGGATGGAACGGAAGTTGTGAAGCAGATACAGGAGTTAATATTACAGCCTCAATCTGAGATCAACAAGGTGAGAAGCATGCTGTCTGAGAAGAACTTTCTGATTGTCCGGGAAGATATGGTGAAAGAGGATGGAAAGTTCTATATGATGATGAGAGCTGTCCCTCGGGCCAGTGTAATTGAGACTGATCGTTATGAGTTAACGTATAAGGAACATTATTATTACGGAAGACTCTTGTTAGAGCAAAAGCATCGGGTATTACAAGATTTCCTCCATTGGGAATTGGAGTTATGTGAGAATATTCGCCAGAACCTACACGCGGAGCAGACAGTGAATACAAAAGCCCGTGAAAAGGAGATGGAGGAGAAGATAGATTTAATTCATTGCGGTCTTAAATACTATAAATAAGAGAAGAGGTAAGTCATATGGATACGAAGCAAAAGGTTCAAGTCGAAATAAATGGGAAGCTATATGAATATCCTAGCGGTACGTCAATTTTAGAGATTAGCAGGGATTTTCAAAAGGAATATGAATGTCAGATCATCTTAGCCTTTGTTAATAACAAATTACGCGAGTTGTTTAAGCGTGTGAACGATAACTGCTCCATTCGTTTTGTCACAGTAAGCGAGGATGCAGGACATAAGACATATCAGCGTGGTATGGTGCTTGTCATGTTAAAAGCGATATATTCTGAGTTTGGGAATGAAAATGTAAATAAGGTATCGATAGAATATGCGATCAATAACGGATTGTATTGTGATTATGAGGGACGTGAGCCTTTAACCAAGGAGCGGGTACTGGCGATTAAGAAGAGAATGATAGATTTGGTACAGAGGGATATTCCTTTTATGAAGCGCAGTATCGGAACAGATGATGCAATTGAGCTGTTCCGTCGCTACCGGATGTATGATAAAGAGAAATTGTTTCGATATCGTAGAGTCTCGAAGGCGAATATCTATAGTCTAGATGGATTTGAGGATTATTATTACGGATATATGCCGCCGAGCTCGGGGATGCTGAAGGACTTTGATATTATGCAATATGACGACGGATTACTGTTGCTGTTACCAAATAAGAAGAAGCCAACCGTTGTAGAAACTTTTGTGCCTCAGCCTAAGCTTTATGAGACACTGAAGGAAGCAAATCAATGGGCACAGATGATGGATCTTCCCAATGTCGGAGCGTTGAACGATGTGATCTCACAGGGCAATTTAAGTGAATTAATCTTGGTGCAAGAGGCTCTCCAGGAGAAGAAGATAAGTGATATTGCAGCAAACATTAAGAAGGCGGGTGGGAAAAAATTCATTATGATTGCCGGGCCCTCATCTTCCGGTAAGACTACCTTCTCCTACCGATTAAGTATCCAACTTAAAGCCCATGGCTTAAAGCCTCATCCGATTGCTGTTGATAACTATTTTGTAGAACGTGATAAGACACCGAAGGATGAAGATGGGAACTTCAATTTTGAGATCTTAGGAGCAATCGATATTGAACAGTTTAATAAAGATATGACAGATCTGATGAATGGCAAGACAGTAGAGATACCGGTGTTCAACTTTGTCACAGGTAAGAGAGAATATAAAGGCGATTTTCTGAAATTGGGTCCGGAGGATATCCTTGTAATCGAGGGAATTCATGGCCTGAATGATGCTCTTTCTTATTCTCTTCCCAGAGAAAGTAAGTTTAAGATTTATATCAGTGCATTAACACAGCTAAACATTGATGAGCATAATCGAATTCCTACAACAGATGGACGTTTACTGAGAAGAATGGTGAGAGATGCAAGAACCAGAGGAGCTTCGGCTCAGAAGACGATTTCCATGTGGCCCTCGGTAAGACGTGGTGAGGATGAGAATATATTTCCGTTCCAGGAAGATGCAGATGTGATGTTTAATTCAGCATTAATCTATGAACTGGCAATATTAAAACAGTATGCGGAGCCGATTTTGTTTGGGATTGACAGAAATTGCGCAGAGTATGTAGAAGCAAAGAGGTTACTAAAATTCTTGGATTATTTCATTGGGGCACCCAGTGAGACGGTTCCGAAGAATTCCATATTAAAAGAATTTTTAGGGGGAAGTTGTTTTAAGGTATGAGCAGCACGATAAGCCGGGTTCTGTCTTGGATGATCATCTATCTTGACCACATGTTGCCATGTGGCTCCAGTACCGCTCGCGTATGTAATACGCTTCGCAGATACTACGCGACCTACCCTAAAGCACGGCGGGCAACCGTATCGCTTTATGTTCGGTCTTGCTTCGAGTGGGGTTTACATAGCCCCTACTGTTACCAGTAA
>JAQZBA010000255.1 GCA_029239365.1 Herbinix sp.
GCGGACTGATTCTCATTCATGAAATCCATGTCGATGGTGTCATAAGGAATCTCTTCGTTGAACTGTGTATGAAAATGCATCAGAGGCTTACGATATTCCTGTAAGCCGAGAATCCAGGACTTAGCAGGAGAGAAGGTATGCATCCAGGTGATTACTCCGGCGCAGGACGGGTCAGCATTAGCTGCATTAAAGGTCTGACGAATTACTTCATTGGTGATCATAGTTGGTTTCCAAACCACCTCGAAGGGGAGATTACCGGATTTATTTAACTGCTCTACGATGATTCTGGAATGGTCTGCAACATTCGCTAAGCATTCATCGCCGTATAGGTCCTGGGAGCCTGTGCAGAACCAGAATTTATAGTTTTTTCCTGTCTGTAACATAATAAAATACCTCCTTAATTGATTCATGACTGTGAACTCATAACAATCGATTCATTTCACTAATCTTGTTTGAGTATAGCAGTATCATATCAATTAAGGAGGGGGACGACAATCTCTCTATCCTACTGAATCGGATAGAAAAGTTACCTATTCCGACTTTGGAATTATTCCGATGAGTAGATCTCTTATTCCGATGAGTAGCTCTATTATTATAATGTAGATTGTACTATTATTTTGAAGGTCACTTAATTATTTGGAATCTCGCAGTTTAGCGGGAGTCATTTTGTACTTTTCTACAAATATTTTATAGAAGAAGCCTTTGTTATGATAACCACACTGATCGATAATCTCCTCAATGCTGAGTGAGCTGTCTTCTAATAATTCTCTCGCCTTTTCCAGGCGTAGATTCTGCAGATACGCGCTATAGGTAACACCTTCTCGCTTTTTGAGAAGCCGGTTGAAATAATCTTCATTATAATGAAATTTCAGAACCAGATCTTGTATTGATATATCTGCTTCGTGCTCTCGGATATAACGTAGGATCTCGTCACCGATCAGCACATTCATCTCCTTGGTCTGTTCCTTAGATAAACTGAAATCATAGGCAAGACATAGATGCCAAAGTAAACGCTTTACCAGTCCGCGGCAGATATATTCCGACCCGACATCAAGGTGTATTAATTCATCAAGCAGACTGCCAAGAATCGTCTCAATGCGTTCATCTTCCTCCTCCTTGGGCCTTAGATGGAGATATTGCATTACCTCCTTCTGGGAGAGAAGAGCAGTACCGAAGAATTCAGTCAGGATACCTTCCGGAATATTCTCGCTAAGAACTTTATTAAAGATATGATTGGATATCCCCAGAAAGATAACTCTGGCATCCTTAGCTGTCAGGTAATCCTGATGAGTGCAGTTTGTATCGATCAGGCAGCATTCCCCTTTATGAAAACACACATCCCTGCCTTGGATGTTCTGGCAGAATTCACCCTCCAGCACATAAGCCAATTCCAGATAATTATGGGTATGCCTCTGGGTCTTAAGAGTGTTGGTAAGGCCATAGCGAAGAGAAGTCGTATTATCCGGGGAGAGGGAAAAGGCGCCTAGTTGTCCTTCCCGGATCGACCAACCGATGAAGAAGATTTCGGCTAGCTGCGCTTCGGGGAAGCTCTTAATCTCCGTATAGGAGTCATCATACTCCGGATGCATGAGGCGATTTGTCGTCTCATTCTCATGGGTTACCGGGATGCAGTTTTGATAGATCGAATCCATTATCCTGCGAAAGGAGTTCATAGCAGCACCTCACTATTTGTATTCTATTCTATTGTATCGTATGAAAGGGAAAGGTTTCAAGTTAATTCTAAAACAGGAATCTATTAATACTTTTATAATTTTGATTGCTACGGAATAAATTGATTTAGGACAGAGAGTATTAACATTACCATGTCATATTCGAGCTCCAGTTTTTACAATCTGACTAATGAAAATCAAAATAAATCTATGTGTCAATCAGACTAATTGCTTATAATTGACACAAATGTACAGTATTTGGCATAATTGGTTTAAAAATATAAAAAATGCATATAGTAAATTGTACTCAGACGTTGTATAATGGTATCAAATGTTGATTAAAAAAGTTTTTTAGAATATTATGGGCAAACTTATCGAAAGGTAAGGACGCAAAGCCAGAGCCTGGTGGGATGCATGTTAATTGAAACATTATTCTATGGTAGTTCGGTTGCAGCTAATGTGTATCCAATACACATATAGCTGCTTTTTATTTCATTTGAAAGATTATCCTGTGAAAAGTAATGAATGTGAGAAGATTGACATTATTATAAATTACTACAAAATGTAAATTTATAGGCGGTTGATGTGAGATATTGACATATAATTTGCTGAAAACGATGGACAGTTGCCATATGATGAATTATAATAAGCGTAAATATTGTTGACGTAGTGAATTAGTACTAGAAGAAAATGAAATATATTTACACAATAGGATAAGTTTTCTAAAAATACCGTTATAATAATTAATAACATTGTTTTTTATCTAAATATCGAAATTATTCAAACAATACACGATATTTAAATATAAACTGAGATAATGATTGTTTGATGCAGGCGGGAGACAGCAAAATGGAATTTTATAATAAGAAGAGATTAGGCGATATCCTGATAAGTGCAGGTATTATTAGTGAAGAACAGCTGATGCAGGCATTAAAACGGCAGAAGGAATATGGACAAAAGCTTGGTGAGACGCTGATTGACTTGGGTTTTACCAACGAGATGGAGATTGCAAACGCACTACATGGTCAGTTGAACTGCGATCTTGTCATTCTTTCTGAGCGTAGAATTGAGCCTGATATTATAAAGCTGGTCGGAGAAGAGCTTCTGCGTAAGCATCTGGCAATACCCTTTGAATTTAAGAAAGGGTATGCCAATATCCTGAGAGTGGCCATGGCTAACCCGTTGGACATCATAGCGAGTGATGATATAGCGATTGTTACGAACCTTCAGATCGAACCGGCGGTATCCACCCCGACGGATATTGCTGCTGCAATTGATAAATATTATGGAAATATCGAAGCTCTTAAAGTAGCAGAGCGTTATAATCAGGAAAGAGATAATCTGGTCAAGGCAGATCAGGTGCAGGAGTCGGACTCCGAGGATGTAGAAAATGCGCCGATTGTAATACTGGTTCGATCCATTATTGAACAGGGTATAAGGCAACGAGCCAGTGACATACATATTGAACCGATGCAGAATGATATTAGGGTAAGGTACCGAATTGATGGTGTATTAAATAAAGGAAGAAGATATAATGCGAATCTGATGGCTGCGATCATTGCAAGAATCAAAATCATCGGTGGCATGGACATATCGGAAAAACGAAAGCCACAGGACGGCCGTATCTCTATTCAAGTGAATCGTGTGGATTATGATATCCGTACATCGATTCTACCAACGGTATATGGGGAAAAGGTGGTTATGCGTATCGCTACAAAGAGCGGCTATATGCGCAGTAAAACAGAACTGGGCATGACAGAGAAGGAAATGTCCAGATTTGATAGAATTATCTCGAATCCACATGGCATTATACTGATCACCGGGCCTACCGGTAGCGGTAAGTCGACAACTTTATACAGCTTACTCTCCTATCTTAATAGAGACAGCGTTAACATCGTAACAATAGAGGATCCGGTCGAGGCACATATAGACGGGATCAATCAGGTACAAGTAAATGAGAAGGCAAATCTTACTTTCGCCAATACATTGCGCTCCATCCTGCGACAGGATCCGGATATTATTATGATCGGTGAGATCCGAGATACTGAGACAGCAGAGATAGCAGTTAAGGCCTCAATCACGGGGCACTTGGTCGCGAGTACACTACATACCAATTCAGCAGTCGGTGCTGTAACACGTTTGGCAGATATGGGTGTAGAGCCATATCTACTAGCAGAAGCGATGGCAGGTGTTGTAGCACAGAGACTAGTCAGAAAGCTCTGTCCGGATTGCAAAAGACTTAGAGAGGCAACGGATTTGGAAAAGCATGCCCTTGGTCTTGATTCCTCACAATCGATACATATATATGAAGCGTGCGGATGTGTTAAGTGTGGTGATACCGGCTATAACGGACGTATCGGTGTCTATGAAATAATGCCAACATCACTTCGAATCAGAGAGGCCATACGAATGAGAAGTTCGTTAGATGTCATAACGGAAATTGCGGAGCTGGAAGGAATGAAACCTCTCAAAACCCGCGTAATTGAGCTAATCAAGGAAGGTATCACTTCGATTGAGGAGATTCTTAGGGTATCAGTCGATGATGAGTATTAAATGCTTATTAATGATATTTTTCTTATAGAAGGGAAGTGTTTGTTTGGCCGGTTATATCTATATAGCCGTTGACATGAATGGCAAAGAAAAGCGTGGAAAGATGGAAGCACCAAATGCGGACCGGGTTTTTCAAGCATTGAAGTCAGAAGGTTATTTTCCGATTAAGATATCGGAACAGAATATCTTTAACAAGGATATTACCATATCACTAAGTAATCCGATCAAAGCAAGGGACTACAGCATATTTGCTCGTCAGTTCAACAGCATCATATCCGCTGGGGTTCCAATTATCAAGGCACTCGAGATGATCATTGATCAGACTGAGGATAAGCATTTGAGAAAAGGCCTTGTCGAAACCATGTCTCTGTTACAAAGAGGGGAACGACTGGCAGATGCGATGCGGTACCAAGGGAAGATTTTCCCTCCAATACTAATTAATATGGTCGAGGCAGGAGAATCCTCAGGTAAACTCGAAGTCGCAATGGATCGAATGGCGACTCATTTTGAGAAGGATGCCAAGATAAAAAGCCTTGTAAAAAAAGCGATGATCTATCCGATTACTGTTGGTGTTGTTGCATTCACGGTTGTGATTTTAATGTTGGTGGTTGTAATACCCTCCTTCATGAAGATGTTTGAGGATATGAACATGAAGCTTCCGGCGATTACACTGGCTGCCAAAAGCATGAGTGACTTTATGATTCAGAGATGGTATCTGGTTCTTGGCATTATCGCAGTACTGGTTGGAATATTGATAGCATTTAAGAATTCACCGAAGGGGAAGATGCTTTTCGCACGAATGTCGCTGAAGCTGCCAATCTTCGGTAAGCTGATCATAAAAAGCGCATGTGCGAGATATGCCAGAACCTTAAGTACTCTTCTGACAGCAGGTATCCCATTACTTGATGCGATCGATATGACGGCACGAATTATGGATAATTTGGTTATTAAGAAAATGCTATATGATGCGAAAGAAGAAGTGGCCAGAGGCGTACCACTATCGGTACCACTGACTGCCGCCGGCATATTTCCTGCGATGGTCTATCACATGACCAAGATCGGGGAGGAGACAGGTGATCTAGAGTCAATGCTGACCAAGATCGCTGATTATTATGATGAAGAGGTAGAAATCAGCTCTCAGAGTATGACAGCAGCGATGGAACCACTGATTATTATCGTACTAGCTTTGGTTGTGGGTGTATTGGTTATGGCCATTATGCAGCCAATGTTTGCGATGTACGATCAATTGGATACGTTAGCACAGTAATACATGGTTCTGGTGTAAAAGTAAGATAAATGATACGAGGTGAATATATATGCATATATATACATCTGGACTTGCCTTTCCCTCATGCGGAATAAAGCGTCCGCAATCGGCCGGTCTGCGCCATCTGCATACATATGCACATATATTCACCGGTCTACACTTTGGTTGTTTTATGACATCCAAACCATACATAGTATTTCTAAGATTTAGAAGAGAAGAAAAGTTTTGTTCAAGTAAACGGAAAATGAAACGGTTGCATCCGGTGCGAATCT
>JAQZBA010000006.1 GCA_029239365.1 Herbinix sp.
GGAGCGAAAGATGATCTATAGGTAATCTATAGAGCGTGTAGCAATAGAAAGAATGAATCAAAGAATTAATCAGGTAATATGTAAGTATATTACATTAAAATGGTAGTTCCTGTCAATTGAAAACTACCGGATAGACATTAATTTGGTATATATTAACAACAACTTCTTTTTATTCTGCCATTTTTCACAACGCATTCCGCCCTACCGGTTCCTATCCGGATGGAGCCTCTCGCCTTGCTCCTCGTATCTTCTCTTCCCGGAAGAATTCGTCCGGGACATCTCTTCCGGGAAGATAATGTTGTAACAGATCATGCATAGGAATAATATAGCGATAGGCCATAAAGCAACAGAAATCCAGGTAACCCAAGAAGTCCATTCGTCAAGACTGTAACTCCGTTAACCCCGACACTAACGGGATACCCCTGAATACTTAGGGCGAGATTCAGAAGATAGATACCTGCCGTTCCAAAACAGGCACGTAGTGCAAAATCAATCAGTAGGTCCGGCCTGCGCCTGATAATACATACGGTGATAAATATTACACAAGCGATAATAATCGCAATAAAGATATAGCTGTTCATACTCTTATCCTCCTTGTCCAGTGGTAGCTCCTAGTTCATTTATATACTTGTTTATCCATTTTATGTTAATAAATAGAATAAAAGGCAAATATTTTGACTATACTATAAGCAAATATAATTAGGATGGTGATTGAATGCCACTATTTACTAAGAAGAGACCATTAAAAGATAATCTGATGCTGATAAACGAGATCAATAAGACTAAGATGGCGCTGGAGGCAGCTTATTCTAACTTTGAGAATGTTGTTGATCCGGACCTAATTGATAGCTGTATCTATGAGCTGAATGCAATCCAGAACAGATATCATTTTCTTCTAAAACAGGCTAAGGCTACGGAGCAAAGATACTGTTAATTAACAATTGATAATCGATAACCTTCCAGAAACTATGAATAAGGCTGTCCCAATTCAGGACAGCCTTATCTTCTTATGTATCTTATTATATTCGTAAGTACCTTAATAATTTTATCAATTCATAACTGTAAAGTACATTATTATTCTTTTGTACTCTGAACTTTTCCTAAGTATCTTGATTATTCCTAAGTATTTTGATTATTCCTAAGTATCTTGATTATTCCTAAGTATCTCGATTATTCCTAAGTACCTTGATTATTCCGAAGTATCTGATTATTCTTATGTACTCTATACTTCCTTCGTAACTTATCCAATTCTATTGCAGCCTTGGAAGCCTTTGTACTTTTATTTCTTGTTTTCTTCCGTGTCTCATTACTCTTATGTATTTCAGAATTCTTATGTATCTTTCCTTCGCTTTTTGTCTCAGGCGATTAGCCCTGATGTATCTCATGACAATTCTTTCGTATGCTTCCCTCTTTGGTATCGGCTTTATGCAATAAACCCGCGGCTCTTGTTACTCGGATCAACATAGGTCTCATTGAGATAACCTCTGCCGTAGGTTAAGCCTGCGTAGAGCTGCTGCGTATTACGCATGACAGGACCACTTTTATCGGATTTGCTAACACCCTCGAACCCAACTAGAAGCTTATTCAGTACACTTTCTGCACTGTCTAAGGAATCCGGAATTCTACGGATGATCGCTTGAATAATTCTCTTATTAACATATAGATATAGACTGAGTAAGTCATAGGAGATTGCATAGCTATAGTTTAATGCTGCCTGCAACTCCGTGATATACTTCTGTGCCAGCTTTAGCTCTTTATCAAAGCCTGCTATGTCACACTTAGCAAATGCTTCCCGCGCTTCCTTAATCTCTGTCAAAATCATTTCATACAAGATCACGGTTAATTCGCTCTGCGAAGCCTGTGTTACTCTTAAGGAAAATGCTTTGATTGCTTCTTTATTCATATTCTCCTACCTTCCATTGTAACCAACGGCGATTATTGTTGTAATAGAGTAAGAATAGTCTGGGGTCTCTGGTTGGACTGAGCAAGCATGGAGGTACCGGCCTGCGCGAGTACGTTCTTCTGTGTATAGTTTGCCATCTCTTCTGCCATATCTACATCCTCGATACGGGATAAGGACTCAGTCATATTCTCTGAGGTAGTATCCAGATTGGAGATTGAATGCTCCAGTCGGTTCTGATAAGCACCTAACTTGGAACGAATTGCGGATACTGTATTAATTGCGTTATCCAGCAAGGTGATCGCTTCCTGTGCACCATCTGCTGTACCTATATTTATCTTATCTACTCCTAAGGTAGCCGGAGTTACCTCCGGAATTCTTACTGCCATAGTCTGGCCTTCGTTTGCACCAATCTGAAGATCCATAGGACCGGCATCCAGGACGGATACTGTTACTTCAATATCGCCTGCCGGTGTTGAAGCGGTATCTTCAACTCCCGGAGTGAAAACTCGTGTTAATGTATTAATATATGCGTCATCAAAAACTGTTCCTCTTGTGCCAGGCTCAACTTCAAAAACCATACTAAAATCATTTCGGTCAGATACAGTTACTTTATTACCATCAACGGAAACCGTTGCTGTCTCTTTAAATATTGAGGTAGCTGATAATACAACATTTGCCTCTGCATCAAAGCCTTTTGAAACCGCACCATCAATGGTAAGACCAAGAAGATTGCACAGGTCCTCATTATCGCAGTACAACTCAACTTCTTGACTAGAACCATAATTTCTTGAAACAAAAATCATGTACGAGTTATCTGCTATCGGATCAACATCATACCCAGCCATCTCAGTAGCTCCGGTTGCTGATGGAGTATTTGCTGCTGATGCAAAAACATTAATATCAACATTGTCACAGGCATCTCTAACCTTCTCGAATACATCATCCATGGTATCACCGACATTGACGGAAACAGTCTCGCCATTAATATTGATGGTACCCGCTAAATCTTCTGTAATTTTTCCTCCCGATAGATCAGTATAATCTATTTGTGCTCCGACGATAACTGCCTGTCTCGCATCTCGAGTGATCTCTACTTCATAACTACCTACGTCTACTGTGTCAGATAACGACACCAGACTTACATTATTGTTACTGGAATATGACTTTCTATCGATATTACCATCAAGCAGCGTCATCGTATTGAATTCTGTGGTTTCAGAGATTCTGGTGATTTCCTGGTTTAACTGGTCGATTTCGGATTGAATTGCAACACGGTCTGCGGTTGTATAGGTTCCATTCGCGGACTGAACTGAAAGCTCTCTCATTCTTTGAAGCATGGACTCAACTTCAACTAATGCACCTTCTGCGGTCTGGATAACTGAGATGCCGTCGGAAGCGTTTCTGGACGCCTGGTCAAGACCGGAGATCTGAGTTCTCATTTTCTCTGAAATTGCGAGGCCTGCTGAGTCATCTGCTGCACTGTTGATACGGAAGCCTGAGGATAATTTCTCTAAGCTATTATCGAGTAAATTATTCGTTTTTGCTAATTGGTTGTTAGCTTTTAAAGCCGAAATGTTATGGTTGATTCTCATTAAGTATCACCTAATCCCTTTCTGTTTCGGCAGCCATCCCCCTCCATGTAATGATGGTTCGCACGATATCATTCTTAGTAAATTTTCTGTCTTTTGTTCAGCAACTTCCATGTGGCCGAAATACATCTAATATTATACTTTTCTGTTTGCGCATTATTCGCTATCTTCAGCGTATCGTACCATTTGTACCATCGCTTTCGCCAGCCGGTACAATGCCCGTTCCGTTTCATTTCCTACGGTTTGAGCATGTCCTTCTGTCTCCGGGTGCTGATAACTGTAGTTATCCTTTTCTCTAACTGACACACCAAAATCCAGCTGCTTCAAATTTATGTTGCTTTCCTCTGCTACATTTGTTATCTCTGCTGCCTGAGCCTGAAACCGATTCAATCCATTACGGTTATCGCAAGCGATAAAACCCTTTAAGGTCTGCTCCTTTAATGAGAATTCTGCCCGGATATCACCCAACTCCTCCGACTTTATCGTCACGGATACTCTCCCTGAAGCTTCAGAGCTTCGCAGAATCGTAAGGTTCATATTCGTTATACCCTTCGTGGTTTCAATCGGTATCTGGTAGAATTCCTTCGATGCTAACCCTCTTAAAAATGTCATCTGCTTACCGATACTTCTAAGCTCTGCCAGCTTATTGCTATCTATAATCTCCTGCGAACATGCAAGCTCCAGTGTTTGTTTTGCCTGGGCTTCCAAGCTCTCATATGCTTCGTTCACCGAAGACTTGTCGAATATTGTATCGGATAATTCATTCAATTCCTTTAGCTTATTTTCTGAATTTTCGCTACTATTTTCATTTTGTCTTCTTAAAAGCTTTACAATAGGCGATATTCCATTACTTAATATCTGATTGGCTATCAGGATATTCTGGGATGAGCTGTTCATCTGATAATCATTTAGGAAGCGAAGCGACTGCTCTGAAGTCTTACATAATTCTCGGAGCTGTTGTACCTTCTGTGTATGTAATTCGGTTGTGCTATCCTCAGCCTCTACATTTCTCTGAAGCTGTTCCAGCAACATCTCTAAGGGAACATTCTTAATTGTATCCCACATTCCATTATCATCGGCTAAAGCAGCGGTCATTGATTGAAGAAGTCCTGTCTGAGTAGCTGTCGTATTGCTCCCTATCTGTTGAGCCTCCTGCTGTAATAGCCCTAGCTTCTCAGGAGAGATTTCATCCACGATCTGTTTGAGCACGCGGTTAAGGTATTTCACTTGTTCCTCAAGCTGTGCCTTCTCCTCTGACTCTTCGCCCATCGCTTCTTCAGATAAATTGTTGAAACCGTTCAACTGTTCCGCAATACTCTCCTTGTTACGGCTGATCTCGGTCATACTACCGAATTCATCATCGATTGTTGCCGATATTCTGCCCTTCTTATCGGTCTGAACCGCTGTGAGCAGATGGGATAGCGTTACCTCCCTGTCCGCCTTAATTACTGATCCCAGAGCCGCACCATCCGATTTCTCAACATTATAGAGCAGACGGTATACACCGATATAGGTCTTACGCTCCTGTGGTGTAATTCCATTCTCCTTCTCCAACTTGTGAAGATAATTACTAAACTTATCCTCGGTTGTTATTCCAAGTTCCTTTTTCATCCGGTCAATGGCAGTATTAAGCTCACTGATTGGCAGGTTCAGAGGGTTAATGCCTTCCTTTATCATCCTTACCGTAACTGCAGGATGCAGGTTTTGAATTAAGGTAGTTACTTCTTTATCATAGGCTTTCACCTTATCGATCGCTTCCTGTGTTATCTCCATCCGGTTATAACCAAGAATACGAACCGCTCGTTGGTTTGCCTCGGTTTGATCAATCCCTAGTTCATTCAGCAAGGAATCCATATTCGCAAAGGCCTTTCGAATCGAATCTCCATACTCTGAGTTCGGTACCGTTGCCAAGGTCTCATAGGCAGTGCCTGCCTTCGCATATTCTGCCTGAAGTCTTGTGCCGGAGGACAACAATCCCGGTATAGACTGAGTTGACCTCTCAGCAAGTGTAGCACCTAGTACTGAGGAAGGCATAAGCTTAAGCTGTTCTACATTCTGGGTTGTGGTTCTTAAGGTCTCTAGCGCCTCGAAGGTGTCTTCAATATCTGCCTCACTTAGAAGCTTCTTATAGTAGCTATCCTCGAGCCTACGAAGCTCCTCTACCACCTTCTCTAGCTTCTCTGTCTCGATATGGATGCCCTTCTTCTCCAGTCTCCCGGCGGACTCCAGTGTCATCTTCAGACGGATCTCTTCTAATTGTCGCTGAGCCTTTACATCCTCATATTCCTGACGAACTGTATCATCTTTCCTTGAAGCATCAGTCGTACCTATATCTGACGAGCCCGGATTGCTTGATACCGTCTCCGACGTAGCTTCTTCTTCTCTGACTGTAGCCTCCACCTTAATCTTCCCAGTGGCTATCTCTGCCTGAACTGTTGCAAGCTTCTTTATTGTTAATTCCAGCTTCTCCTGCACAGCGTAGGTTACTGCCTCATCACTGATAGAGTTAATATTCGTTATTACCTGTTGTAAGTCCGAGACACTCTGAGACGCTAAGGTTACATCCTTTGGTGCAGTGCCGCTCCTCATGCCTTCGATAATACGGTCAAGTACCATCTCTGAATTCGTATTATCCTTAATTTCAGCCAACTCCCTCTTATAGGCGAAGGTCTCTGCTGTCAGAGGAAGCTTATTCTCTAGAATCCATCTTGCTTCTGACAGATTCGTCTGATTAACCTCATAACCAGCCTCTTCGATTACTGCCTTAACCTGGTTCTCCAGCTGACTCCATTCTTGTCCTGATAGCGACTCTGTTTTCTCCTGATACTTTGCACTCCCACTGTAATATGCCTTATAGATATTCTCAATGGTAGGCTCTACGTCCTGGGATATGAGGTATTTCATTGCTTTGTCATCTATTTTTATCACCGTACCACTAAGCGCTAAAGCTTTATTGATACGATCAATATTCTGCTCTGTAACAGGAAGATTCTCAACTTTTAGTCTTGAGATCAGATCTGCTTCCTTTATTATGTAAGCATTTGCCCCCCCAGTCTTCTCATGGTGTGCCTGTTCTGCCTGGGTCTTCTCTGCTTTGATCCGGTTAATTGCTTCATATAATCCGTGAATCGACATTGTCTCAACCGGAAAGCCTTCCATCTCTAAGGCTTTATAATCCTGCTCGGTGAATTTTATACTGATCTCTTCCAGCTTATCTAAAGCATCCTGAGTAGCCTTGTCTTTCTCTGACTCCTTGGAAGCCTGTTCCTTCTTAGTTCGTAAGGTCTCCCAATCCGTTTCCTTAACCTTGATCGCTTTGATGGTTTGGCGTAACGTGTTTATGTTATCCTCTATCAGCTTAAGCTCAATCTCCGCTTTGGATGCTTTGATTACCTCGAAGGTCTTTCTTTCCCCCGGAACAGCATTCTTTAATACTTCCTTTGAGGTGGTCACTCTTAGACCATCAAAATCAAGGATTACCTGCTCATCGACTGAGAAAACGGTGCCTGTGATTATTTGCCCCTGCTTCAGTCTTGCCAGCCCATCCTTGTTTTTATCACGCTCCACAGTCGTTTCTAAGCTTCTATTCTTCTCTACTGCTTTTTCTCTTCTTGCTTCCATTGAAACGTTATAATTCATTTTTATCCTCCATAATGCAGAATCTAAGCATTATCTTTCATCCCATGTTGTATTTCGGTATAAGCCGTAAAAAACTTAACCTGTGCTTCGCTTCCATCGTCTAAGGGAAATATTTCATATAGCACTTCTTACTTGGATAATTTACGAATAAATATGAAACAACAATACATTTAAAGGGATGCTTATCCCTGTGATAAGTATCCGGCAGGAGGTAACTATGTATCATATACTTCGAAAACGAATTCTTGCCCTCATCGTAAGCTTATGCCTTTCTATATCGCTTTTCGGCTGCAGCTTCACTACTAAGCCGGAAAAACAGCAAAGCCAATTCGATGATTTCATGAATAATTTGTTTGTTCAAGAGGTCCAGTCTGACAGTCTATCCCTGAATTATTCCCTCGCAGAGCCTGAGAACTTCGGAATACATCAGACAGAAGCAACCTTCGGAGAATATAGTATTAGCAGAATGAAGGAAGACCGTGTAGTCTCTGAGAATCATCTTAATCACTTACTTTCCTTTGATTATTCTCTTCTAACTAAGGATCAGCAGTTGACCTATGATATCGTGAAGACATATCTGGAAACCGATCTCTCCCTGAGTGAATTCAATTATTATTATGAATGCCTTGGCCCAACGACCGGAATACAAGCCCAGCTTCCCATTCTTCTCGCCGAATATAGCTTCTATGAAAAGGAGGATATCGATGAGTATCTTCGACTCCTTCCCCTTATCTATGATTATTTTGCAAGTATCATCCAATATGAACGTGAAAAATCGGAACAAGGTCTCTTCATGAGTGATGCCGTAGCAAAACGGATTATTGCCCAATGTGAAGCCTTTATCACTGACCCTAAGAATAATTTTCTAATTACATACTTTGACGAAAAAATCTCTGGTTATAAGAATCTTACTAAGAAGGAAGCAACTGCTTATCGAAGAGCAAATGCTAAGATTGTTCTCACTTATGTAGTACCCGCTTATGAAATGCTGGCAGATGCCTTAGAGAAGCTAATGGGCACCGGAACCAATGCGGCCGGGCTTTACTATTATCCGGAAGGGCAAGCTTATTATGAATGTCTCTCAAGATCTAAAACAGGTTCTGATAAAAGCATGGAGGAAATCATCAATATATTAGAGACTGCCATCGGGGATGGTATCGTAGATATTACAGCGCTTACCTTATCCGACAAGAATATCATTGATAAATATCTGGAATTCAACTCCTTTCCCCTCACGAATCCAGAAGAGATATTGCAGGATTTAAAGATGGATATCACTACCGATTTTCCCAAGGCAAAGACCGTTAATTGTGAGATCAAGTATGTACCGGAATCTCTCGCCAATTACGTGAGTCCGGCCATGTATCTAGTCCCTCCCCTGGATAGTTATCAGAATAATGATATCTACATCAACGGAAATGACGAAAAGACCTTATCCATGATCTATACTACCGTAGCTCATGAAGGTTACCCGGGTCACATGTATCAATGTGTTTATTTCCGCAGCCAGAATCCGGCACCCATACGAAGTATTATGAACTTTATGGGTTATGATGAGGGCTGGGCGACCTATGTCGAGATGTGCTCCTATCGTTTTGCAGGAATTGATGATAACCTTGCTGATTTTCTGAGAGCCAATAACATCGTTATATTATGCATGTATGCCCGGGCAGATATCGGAATTCATTATCAGGGCTGGACCAAGAAGTCGGTGATGAAATATATTATGAACTTTATTGGTGATTCAACCATTGCCGAACTCATCTACAATACTCTGCTTGAAGAGCCTGCTATCTATCTTCCCTATGCTGTCGGATATCTGGAGATGCAGGAATTGCGGGATAAAGCGGAGAATGCCTTGGGTGACAAGTTCATTGCAAAGGACTTCCATCAATTTATTTTGGATATCGGCCCGGCACAATTTGAAATAATCGATAATTATATGGATTCCTGGGTCGATCATAGCCTTAAATAACGCTTATTTATTCCAAATAGTAGCATTTACACGTTGACATTTACATGCATCGGTTTTATACTTAATGTGGCGGACAATTGATAAATATACAATTCAAGTTCTATTAATTCTGTGTATAATTCAGAATAAAGGAACAATTTAAAAAAATAGGAGGATATATTATGTCAACAAAAGCGTACTTTAAACGTGACGAAATCGGTGCTAACAAACCCGGCTTTTCAAAAACTCGTTCAATCATCGAGGCAGCTTTCTATGGCAACAATGTCATCAAGGTAAACACCTTGAAGGAAGCATACGAGCTCGCAAAAAATTCCCCTGGTACAGTAATCACTGATATGCCTGTTTACCACGGAGAAGAATTTGGTCTTGAAAGAGATGCAAAAGTATTATTATTCAATGACGGATTTGTAACAGGACGTGCTGCAGCAGCTAGAAAGATTACGGGAGAACCTGGTGTAGACACCGAAGATCTTAATGCTAAGGTAATGGATGCTATTTATGATACCAGATTTTCCACCTTATATCATGCAGAAGTATTCATCGGCTTAGATCCCGAATTCATGGTTAAGGCACACTTATTAATTCCGGAAGGCGAAGAAAACATCCTCTACTCCTGGATGCTTAACTTCCAATATATGACCGATGATTATGTAAAAATGTATAAAGCATCCAAACCGATTGGTGATGAATGCGATATCTACATCTTCTCTAATCCTCAATGGAAACATTCTGGTCACCCGATGGGCTTGACCTATTTCAATACAATGACTAACTGTGCTGCTCTTCTTGGTATGAGATACTTTGGTGAGCACAAGAAGGGTACTCTCACGATCGCTTGGGCAATTGCAAACCGTAATGGTTATGCTTCCTGCCATGGTGGTGAGAAGAGATATAACCTTGCTGACGGAAAGTCCTATGTTGCTTCCGTATTCGGTCTATCCGGTTCCGGTAAGTCCACGATTACTCATGCTAAACATGGTGGCAAATACGATGTAACCGTTCTTCATGACGATGCTTTCATCATCAATACAGAAACCGGTTCCTCCATCGCTATGGAGCCTACCTATTTTGATAAAACTCAAGATTATCCTACCGATTGTGAAGATAACAAGTATTTATTGACAGCTCAGAACTGCTCCGCTACTTTAGACGAGAATGGTCATATTGTTCTTGTTACTGAAGATATCCGTAACGGTAATGGCCGTGCAATTAAATCTAAATTATGGTCTCCGAACCGTGTAGATAAGATTTATGAGCCTGTTAACTCCATCTTCTGGATTATGAAGGATCCTACACTGCCCCCTGTTATCAAGTTAAAGGGCGCTTCCCTTGCTTCCGTTATGGGTGCTACTCTTGCTACTAAGAGAACAACCGCTGAGCGTCTTGCACCTGGCGTTGACCCTAACGCTTTGGTTGTAGAGCCTTATGCAAATCCTTTCCGTACCTATCCTTTAGTAAATGACTATGAGAAGTTCAAGAAATTAGTTGCTGAGAAGAATGTAGATTGCTATGTAATTAATACAGGCGATTTCATGGGCAAGAAGGTTAAACCTTCTGATACCTTAGGAATCATCGAAGCCATCGTTGAAGGCAAGACAAACTTCAAGAAATGGGCTGATTTTGCAGATATCGAGATCTTCGAATGGGAAGGCTTTGTTCCTAACCTAGATGATGCTGATTATAAGGCTCAGTTAAAGGCAAGAATGCTTGACCGAATTGAATTCGTTGAATCCAGAGAGACAGATAAGGGTGGCTTTGATAAGCTTCCTGCAGATGCATTAGAAGCTCTGAAAAAGGTAGTTTCCGAAATAGTATAATTATTATGTCCTTATAGTTACAAAAAAGCTGCGTACAGGTTCTGGTTTATCCATTGCCTGTACGCAGCTTTTTAATTTATTAGTTATTGAATTTCCGCACCGGAGGGCATCGGTTTCTCCGGAACCATCAGTGCAAGATTGCCTTCTGCATCTTCTGCACAGAGTAACATACCTTCCGATAACATTCCGGCCAGGGTAGCGGGTTTCAGGTTCACAACGACCATAACCTTCTTACCAACCATCTGCTCCGGAGTGTAATGAGCCTTGATACCGGATACAATCTGCTTTACCTGAGAACCGATCTTGACCTGGGAGCACAATAGCTTCTTGGATTTCTTAACCTCTTCACAAGCGATAATCTCACCAATCTGGAATTGCAGCTTTGCAAAATCATCATAAGTAATCTCTGGCTTCGCTTCAATATCTATGGCCTCTGCAGCACCTAATGCCTTCTCTTCCTTACCTTCCTCTGCTACAGCATCGGTCTTAACCTCTTGTGCTTCTCTCAATTCATCCACTTTAGCTATAACCTCCTTCAGATCAAGTCTTGCAAACAATATCTCCGGGGCATCAGTTACCTTTGTTCCGGATACATATAAGCCATAGTTATTATATTCCTCTAGGCTGCGAGTCTTAGCATTCAACTGTGTCATAATCTTAGCAGCTGTCTCCGGCATAAAGGATTCTAATAAGCTGGTACCGATACAGATACTCTCAACCAGATTATAGAGTACTGTCTCGAGTCGTGCCCTCGATGCTTCGTCCTTAGCCAGTGCCCAGGGTAATGTCTCGTCAATATATTTATTACAACGCTTGAATAAGGTAAATATCTCGCTGATAGCATCTGCTACACGAAGCTTCTCCATCTTAGCAATGACCTTCTTCGGTGTCTCAAGTGCAAGGGCAATCAGCTCCTCGTCCACTGGTTCACTTACCTTACCATTGTTCACGATTCCGTCAAAGTACTTATTCGACATGGATACCGTACGGTTAACGAGGTTACCTAAGGTATTCGCCAAGTCAGAATTAATCCTCTCCACAAGAAGCTCCCAGGAGATGATACCGTCATTATCAAAAGGCATCTCATGAAGGACGAAATATCGAACTGCATCTACTCCAAATAATTTAACCAAGTCATCGGCATAAAGTACATTGCCCCTAGATTTGCTCATCTTATCTGCCGCACTACCCTGCATCAGCCAAGGATGACCGAACACCTGCTTCGGAAGCTCTACATTAAGTGCCATCAGAATAATCGGCCAGTAGATGGTATGAAAACGAATAATATCTTTACCGATCAGATGAAGGTCTGCCGGCCAGTATTTCTTAAACTGCTCGGTACTATTGCCCTCTGCATCATAACCGATACCGGTGATGTAGTTGCTTAGAGCATCCAACCATACATATACTACATGTCTGTCGTCAAAGTCAACCGGAATACCCCATTTGAAGGATGTACGGGATACACACAGATCCTGGAGTCCTGGAAGCAGGAAATTGTTCATCATTTCGTTCTTTCTGGATTCCGGTTGTATGAATTCCGGATGCGTATTAATGTGTTCAATCAGACGATCCGCATATTTGCTGAGCTTTAAGAAATAGGCCTCTTCTTTTGCAGGCTGTACCTCTCTGCCACAATCAGGACATTTGCCGTTCACCAGCTGTGAAGAGGTGAAGAAGGATTCACAAGGAGTACAATACATCCCTTCATAATGCCCTTTATAGATATCGCCCTGCTCGTATAAATTACGGAAAATCTTCTGTATCTGTTTCTCATGATCTGCATCCGTAGTACGGATGAATTTATCATAGGAGCAGTTCATCATATCCCAAATACCCTTTATTTGTCCTGCAATCCCGTCGACGAATTCCTTGGGTGTAATTCCTGCATCTGCTGCCTTTAATTCAATTTTCTGTCCATGCTCATCGGTTCCGGTCTGGAAGAATACATCATAGCCTTCCATTCTTTTAAATCGCGCAATACTATCTGCTAATACGATCTCATAGGTATTGCCGATATGTGGTTTACCTGAGGTATAGGCGATTGCTGTTGTAATGTAATATGGTTTTTTGCTCATTCTTTCATCTATCCTTTCTGTTTTTAATCCCTGCTTCGAAGTAGCTTTCGTATTAGCCCTTCTGATTATTTTCATTCCTTAAGTTCTCTTCAACAAAAAAAACCCCCATCTTTAATTATTTTAAAGACGAGAGGTGCTCCCGTGGTACCACTTTAATTTACCTTTATCATTAATAAAGGCCTCAATCACTGCATCTTGTACAGTGTCGCAGCATAACGGTTGCTTCCGTCGCAGCCTAAGATTACTCCTCGGTGCGCAGCTCCAAGACCATCTTCCACAGTTTTCGCGAGCCTAGTTTAAATAAGCCGGATCTTCATCCCTCTCCCCTTCTCAGCATAATCGGGGTTCTCTGTTAAGTGCTCCTCTGTGTACTCTTCTTTTCATAGCCTTTACCATGTATTTATGTCAAAGTATACCATGTGAAATAGGCTTTGTCAAAGCATTTCCTTTTATACATCCACTTCAAATATAATGCCTCACCACCCGGGATGGATTTATTTTCTAGCTCATGCTATAATGAAATAATGAAATAATTCGATGTCGATTGGAGCAATCATGAAAATTAAATTAGCAAAGATAAGAACCCGAATACTTTGGGAAATCTTATTAATCATAGGATTATCCCTCCTACTTACCGGCTGCAACCGTATTGAGAAGAATCCTTCTTTGGATCTTACTGACGCTGCCGGTCAGATAACGGACGCTGTCACACCGACGTCCCTGCCTACCGTGGCTTTGCCCCAGAGCTCTCCGTCACCTTCTTCCGAGCCACCTTTAACGGAAGCTTATGATTTTATCAATGACACCGGTACCGATCTGGAGAGCCGGATTAATCCACCCGGGGGTTACACGCGTGTAACTTCCACTGAGGGAGAGTTGGCGGATTTCTTACGTAAGCATCCGCTGAAAAGTAGTGATAGTCAGCTCCTACTCTATAACGGTGAACCCAAGAGTAATCAAGACAATTATGCAGCATTATTTGAGCTTAGTCTAGGAGATCGGGATTTACAACAGTGTGCAGATTCAATTCTTCGTATCTATGCAGAATATTATTGGTCCCTTGGTGCGTATGATAAGATTGCCTTTCATCTGACCAATGGCTTCTATATGGAGTATACCAAATGGCGTGTGGGTAATCGCCTACAAGTCGAGGGGAATAAAGTCAGTTGGGTGAAAACCGCCTCTTACGATGATTCCTATGAAGAATTCCTAAACTATCTTACTATGGTGTTTGCCTATGCGGGTACCTTATCCCTTGCAGCGGAATGTGATCCTATCAGCACCAGCGAGCTACTACCGGGAGACCTATTCCTAAAAGGCGGCTCCCCGGGTCATTGCATCTTAATCGTGGATATGGCTGTTGACACTGAGGGTAATAAATGCTACCTCTTAGCACAAGGCTATATGCCGGCTCAGGACTTTCATGTACTTAAAAATCCCCTACACCCGGAAGACCCGTGGTATTATGCAGAAGAGATGGGATTCCCTCTCGATACGCCGGAATGGCAGTTCTCAGATCCGGCTGCTGTACGGTGGGATGCCTTTCCCTTCGAGGGTGCTCAGAATCTTATGGCGAATACTTTCCCTGAGGAAGACAGTCTTCCTGCCTGGTCTCCTTCTGGCACTGACAAAGAACACGACTCCAGTGTTACTCTGCTCGCAGTTGGCGATAATTTGATTCATATCGAAGTCGTCCAAAGCGGCAAGCAGGAGGATGGGCGCTTGAATTATGACCATCTGTATTCTAATCTAAAGGAGGAAATTACTGCGGCGGATATTGCTGTTGTGAATCAGGAGACGATCCTGGGTGGTGAAGATTTTGTCTACTCCGGATATCCGAATTTCAACTCTCCTACCGAGATTGGAGACGCTCTTGTGAACGCCGGCTTTGATGTCGTTCTTCAGGCGACCAATCATACCATGGATATGGGGTTAAAGGGTATAGAGAATACCCTTTCTTATTGGAAGACAAAGCCTGAGGTGACAGTTCTTGGTGTCAATGAGACCGAGGAAGCCAGTAAAGAGGTCACTATAGTTGAGAAAAACGGAATTAAACTTGCCCTACTTAATTACAGTTATAGTCTGAACGGCTATACTCTTCCTAAGGACAAGCCCTATCTCGTTAACATGCTGGACAAGAAAAAGATGGCTGAAGATATTGCTAAGGCGGAGGCCTTGGCTGACTTTACAATTATATTCCCTCATTGGGGCTCTGAATACATCTATGAAGCTACAAAGATGCAGAAGGACCTTACGCAATTCTATTATGAACAAGGTGTTGATCTTGTCATCGGTGCCCACCCTCACGTCATTGAACCGGTGGAGTGGATTGAGACTGATGGTAATCATCGTATGCTGGTATATTATTCCTTAGGTAATTTTATGTCCTACCAGAAGGAATCCCCTAGAATGCTTGGAGCTATGGCAGGAATTACAATTACCAAAGACGCTCTCGGTACCTATATCAGCGAAGCGAATATTACACCGATTGTAACCCATTATGAAAACGGCCCGGCGGATTTTAATTATGGCCTCTATAAGCTCGCGGACTATACACCTGAACTGGCCAAGGTCCATGGCGTCTCCGATATTGCAAAATACGGTGCCATGGATTATCAAACCACTTACGACCTAGCGAAGAAAGTATTAGGCTCTTGGTTTCAGGATAAATAAAATGAATCAAATAAGGTTGACCAAAAAGGTATATCACGATTGATATACGTTTTAGTCAACCTTATTCTATAAATCTTCTACCCTCTCGCTTCCCCAACTTCTTCCTCTGGGTAATACCTTCTCCAGTACTAACCTTTTCAAGATTATCAAATTTTAGTTATATTGTCAATAGTCTTTCTATTTTTTTGTAAGTTTTATGTCATAATGCACTAATTATAATGACATATTTATTAAAATAATTAATAATATTTTAATAAATCTACCAGATATTGTGCTGTATTTTTAACATCCACTATTCATAGTTACAGAACTGTTCTACACCAGTTGAATTACTTGCTGTAGCCTTTGGGATATTTACTCTGCCAACGGTAAGAATCCTCACACATTTTATCAATCCCTCTCTCCGCTTTCCAACCAAGCTCCTGATAAGCCTTAGAAGCATCCGCATAGGATACCGCTATATCTCCCGGTCTTCTGGCTACAACCGTATAGGGCAGCTTCTTATTACATGCCTTTTCATAATTATGAATGATATCAAATACACTATATCCGATGCCTGTTCCAAGATTATATATTACCAGACCCGGATGGTCAGTAAGCTTTTCAATTGCTTTGATATGGCCAAGTGCCAAGTCTACAACATGGATATAATCTCTTATTCCGGTGCCGTCCGGCGTATCATAATCATCGCCATTTACATTAATCTTCTCCAGTTCACCGATTGCAACCTTAGCAACATAGGGAACCAGATTGTTCGGAATCCCACTGGGATCCTCTCCGATCTCTCCACTCTCATGAGCTCCAATCGGGTTGAAATAACGTAATATCGCGATATTCCAAGTGGCATCCGATCGATAAAGGTCCTGGAGTATATCTTCAATCATCAGCTTGGTACGACCGTAAGGATTGGTTACAGATAATGGCATATCCTCGGTAACAGGGACCTTGGCAGGATCTCCATATACGGTAGCAGAGGATGAGAACACTAAACTTTTCACAGCAAATTCCTGCATTACCTCAAGAAGTACGATCGTTCCACTCAGATTGTTTCTAAAATAGTTAAGTGGTTTAAGGCACGACTCACCGACTGCCTTTAACCCGGCAAAATGAATCACCGAATCAATCTTTTCCTTCTCGAATATCTGTCTAAGACTCTCCTTATCCAGGATATCGACTTCATAGAATGCTATCTTCCTACCCGTTAATTTCTCGACTCTTTTTACTGATTCCATGGAAGAATTACTTAGATTGTCTACTATTACAACGTCATAGCCTGCATTTAATAACTCTAGATTGGTATGACTGGCAATATATCCGGCACCACCGGTTACTAATATCTTCATATTCTCACTTCTCCTTTAGTCACTCTTAATTCGCATTGATATCATTGTATCTCATATCTTCTGTTTTGCAAATAGTAAAATTACATAATTTGGTTCATTTTCCAACAATACAGCCATTCCATTCATGGCCTGATATGCTAGAATTTAACTGAGAGAATGCTTTAATTCACAACTTCCAACCGGCTTAATTGCTACATAAATAAGGAAAACCACATGCGAAAATATGGTACTTATAAATATTTACTGCTCGGTGGTTCCCTTCTGATTTTAATCGGTCTTTCCACCTTAGGTCCAGGCGAAGAGAAAACCAATCAGTATGAGAACGCCATCACGCAAGGATACATAGAACCAACCCTGACTCCGACTCCTATGATAGATACTGTGGATCATCCGGAAGCAATAGCGGTCAGGGATACCTTTCTTCAGCTGGGAGACAGCACAGAAGAAGTCATACGTAAGCTCGGACTTCCGGCACGTATTGCAGCAACCGAATATGAATTTAATTATTACATATACAATAATGATTACAAGAAGCTACTCTTCGTAGCTCTTCAGGATAATCAGGTCGTTGGCTTTTATACCGATTCCCTTGACTTTAATTATCATGGCTTTCCTTATGGCGCAACCCTTGAGGAGATCAATGTTGTTCTCGGTGAACAATTTGCTCTCTCTGAGGTCCTGACGATGCACCGCTCAGGCTGTAACATATCGATTCTGATGGACCGGTTGGAGACCGGTAAGGCTGTAGGTATCTATGTACTTTCTGAAACCGTAAAGGAAGACGGCTATGATGAAGATGTCATGCATCAGGTAGAACAATTGGTGTATGATTTAGCTAATTCAGCACGTGTCCGAAACAAACTAAGCCCATTATCATGGTCCTCCTCTGCCGGACAGGCAGCAAGTAAACATAGCGAAAATATGGCCTTGAAGGATTTCTTTAGCCATAAGGATCCTTCGCTTAGAAGCCCCGGGGATCGCCTTAATGCAGAAGGAGTCTATTATCAGCGCTGTGGTGAGAATATCATCGCAGGCTACGGCAGCGCTATCCTATCCAGCCATGGATGGTATAATTCTAAAGGTCATCGAAACAACCTTCTGAATGAAGAATATCGCTATCTTGGTGTCGGCTTTACCTATGATAAAGATAGTATCTATAAAACCTATATTACGCAAAATTTCTATCGATAATTGCTTGCATTCACCCTGGAAATCATATATTCTTACAATAGATATTGATGTACAAAGGTTTGGTGATTGACCATGGATAAGCAGCTATTTCTACAAGCCTGTGAAGAGGTAATCGGACAGCAGCAGGGTCTGAACGGTATCGGTACCCTCGGTGAGAAGACGGTTCATTCGGTGCTAAAATATTATATCTCTCCGAATCACCTCAACCATGAGATCAGGGTTGGGGGATTTGTTGCGGATATCTGTACCGGAACAGAAATCATAGAGATACAGACCCGTCAATTTGATAAACTTCGTAGGAAGCTTCAGACATTTCTCTCCTTTGCGCCGGTGACCGTTGTCTATCCTATCCCCAACACAAAATGGATCCGATGGGTTAATCCACAAACCGGGGAGATTAGTCCACGAAGAAAATCTCCTAAGCCGGGCTCCCCCTATTCTATCTTCCCTGAGCTCTATAAAATAAAGGAATATCTTGTGCATCCTAATCTAAAGCTGAAGATTGTTATGATGGATTTGGAGGAATACCGTTTTCTGGATGGCTGGAGCCAAGACAAGAAAAAAGGCTCTACCCGAAGTGACCGTATCCCAACCGAACTGATGAAGGAGTTGGAGATTTCCTCCAATGCTACCGGTTATCAAGTATTAATACCGGAAGCTCTTGAGTACGAATTCACAGCAAAGGAATTTAAGAAAGCCTCAAGACTATCCTTACAGGTATCCAGAACCGCATTACATGTATTGAATTATGTAGGTGCTGTTGAACGCATCGGAAAGAAGGGTAACACTTTTATCTATCGGCGTGCTCCACTGTAAAAACAATCAAACGAATTAAATTGTGCTTATGAGTTATACTAGATACATTACATAGAAAAATGTGAGGAGGAAAAGATGGATCTATGATTCCATCCTAACAGAAATTATGAGTGAAGAAATGAATGGTAACAATGAACTTATTCAACCGGACATCGAGGCAGAGCCTGTTGTTGAACCGGAGAAAATCCCTTCCATGGATGAGTTCAAGGAAGAAATTACACGTTCCTTAAAAAAGATTCATGAGGGTGATATATTAAAAGGTATCGTAATCGGAATCTCCGAGGCCGAAGTAATTCTAGACCTTGGTTATTACACCGAAGGAATCATTAAGCTAGAGGAACTCAGTAATGACCCTAGCTTCTCAATCAAGGCAGATGTAATCCTTGGAGAAGAGATCTCAGCCACTGTTATACGCGAGGATGATGGACACGGGAACATTCTCATGTCCAGAAAACGAGCTGATGACATTCTGGCATGGGATCATCTAAAGGATGCTATGGTTCACCGTAAGATATTTAAAGTAAAGGTATCACAGGCTGTAAACGCCGGAGTTGTAACCTATCTCCTTGGTGTACGTGCTTTCATTCCTGCTTCGCACCTCGCATTAACCTATGTTGAGAATCTAGAGGCTTGGGTTGGCAAGGAGCTGGATGTAATCGTGATAACCGCTTCTGCAGATGATATGAAGCTGGTACTTTCTGCAAAAGAAGTTGCCCGAGACCTGGAGAAACAGGATAAAACCAGTAAGATATCCCGACTACAGACCGGTATTGTAACCACCGGCATCGTTGAGAAGATTACTCCCTATGGTGCTTTTGTAAATATAGGTGAAGGCTTATCCGGATTATTACACATCTCGCAGATCTGCGATAAGAGAATTAAGTCACCCAGTGAAGTGATTAAAGAAGGTGAGACGGTGACGGTTAAGATTCTGGAGATCAAAGACGGAAAGATCAGCCTCAGCATGAAAGCCGTAGCTGAACAGGAAGAAGTTCTCGACGATGTTGAGGAGGCCGCTGCTACTTTCTCAACCGGAGAGGAAGCAACCACTGGACTTGCTGCCTTACTAAAAAACATCAAGTTGTAACTAAATTAAGTCATAAACTGTAAGGTTATTATCAGTTAGATGTTAAAGAACAATATTAACAGGACGAACAAAGGCTTCGATATTATTCCTAACTCTGGAATAACCTCGAAGCCTATTTATATACACTAACTCAACGCATCTGCCTAAAATGGAATAATCTCCATAACATATAAGATTAAAAATGCAAGACCGCTGATGCTGATCAGGTTAAATATAAACAAAAACCAAAGAAGCGTATGACCCTTCGTTACTCTCCTCCCAAGTAGCTCCATATTGGCTGTAAGGTCAGTCTGATGCTGCTTGTTCTGGAATGCTGTTTGCTTCTGTATCTCAACTAAAAGCTCGGATATACGGTTGATAACATTTTTATCAACCCCTTCCAGACTCTCATTCGCATTCATCAGTGCAGAGTTCAACTTCTCAAGCTCCATCTGGATATTGCTGATGGATCCCTTGTTCAAGTCTTCGAGCAGATCCATGGTCCGATCGCCCTGCTCCTTTAGATATGTGAGGTCTAAGGCGGTCTGAACACTAATTAGTTTTTGATCCGCGTTTCTGTGCTCACTAGTCTCTAGCTTATCTGCATATTCTAATAACCATCTTTTATAATTTTCTAAAGTCGTCCGATACTCTGCCAGTTTATGCTCATACATTGTAGTTACTTCTTTCGCTTCTTCCTTCATTATGTTACTCATATCTTTTACACTAAACAGTCCGAATGGCAAATTCATACGTGTCTTTCTCCTTTGTTATGCTCTTAATCCGAATAAGATTCTCTTCTTCCCCGGTTTACTAGGTGCAGGCTCCTCTTTTTTTGCCTCCTCCTGAACAGCATGTCCTTCTTCCTCTTCAATTATCGTTCCAAAGGTCTCTGCAACTACCGTCTTGTAGGAACCGGCCAGCTCTTCTCGAAAACCCTCCATACGCTCCCTGCTAAAGTCTTTTATTTCTTCATTTAAGGTAAGCATCTTTTGATCCAGATAAGCTACAATCTCAGAGCATTCTTTTAATTCTTTTCTTATGTGTTCCGGTGCATTTCCCTCGAACTTATAATAGATCTTATGCTCCAGACTCGCCCAGAAATCCATCGCGATGGTTCTGATTTGAATCTCAACCTTGGTTTCCACCATCCGGTCTGTAAGGAACACCGGTATCGTAATAATCATGTGATAGCTGGTATATCCGTTATCCTTCGGACACATGATATAATCCTTTACTTTTAATACTTTGATATCACCTTGCTTGGATACAAGATCTGCTATGCGATAGATATCAGAGGTAAAGGAGCATATGATACGAATCCCGGCTACATCATTCACATATTTAATTATATTATCTACTGTTAACTCCTTCTGATTATGGCGAAGCTTCTTCGCGATACTCTGAGGCGTCTTTAATCTCGAGATGATATGCTCTATCGGATTATACTGATGCGCTAATTTGAACTCATTGTTTAGTATCTCTAGTTTAGTATTGACTTCCTTTAACGCGGCGTCGTATAAAAGCAAAGCAGCATTCCACTCCTCAACCTCATCGTAAAACATGGGGAGATCCATTTAATCACAACCTTCATATTGTATAGTCTGTCTAAAAACAGCCAAATTCCTGTTCATAATTTGTTCATTGTCATCATTATATCATAGAAATATGAATTTTTCTTGAAGAATCCAAAACTTAATGAAAAATTAATGAATCCATTATATAGATCGCTCCTATGTGTTACGCAATGTTAAAGCATTACAGCAGGGTCAAGGGGGAAGCGTCCGGACTTGGAGAGTGGTATACCAGTCAAATAATGGTTGGCACCGTTGATTTTGCTGGATTTATAGTTTTTGAAGTTGGACGAGTTGTCACAAAAAACAGGAACAATTGTATACAAATGAAATAATTATAAATTTTATTAAAAAAATGTGTTGACAATATACCCAATTCATGCCTATAATTATGGCAGACTATTACAGAAAGTGAGGTATTAACAATGATTAGCAACGTGAAATTTAGATTTAGCGCTATACACAACAATTTCATATCAAGCTCGTTAAGTGATATTACCTCATGGATTCGAAAAGATTAAACCGTGACCTCATATCTCTGCCCTACCTTGCTGCCGGTGGGAGAGGAATAGGATTACGCCAATAATTTTACGATAACTGTGCCGTGGTATTATCATACCACGGCTTTTTTGTATGCTCGGATGCACGAAAGAAAAATTTTACAATGACATCCTATGGAACTAGTCTAAGCTATAATGAAATTGACGGTTAATAACACAATGTTGAGGAACACAGTGAAGCCAAGTGTATTCTCGGAACTATCCTATTTATGATTGTCATACGTAAATCATAAGTTGCTTATTTCCGGTAACATTGAACTTCACAATTGGAACGGAGGATTTATGAAAAAGATTACAACCTATATTTTAAAGTATTGGTATGCCTATGCACTTGCGATTTTATGTATCGTGATTGCGGTATCACTGGATATGTTATCCCCGCTGGTAACGAAGCGGATTATAGATAATGTTATCATCGGAGGAGAAATGGATCTTCTGCCGAAGATGCTTATCTTGATTTTTTTGATCGGTATCGGAAGATGTATCTTCCAGTATCTGAAGGAACTTATATTTGATTTAGTAAGTGCACGAATTACGGTGAATATTCGGAGGGATTTATTCAACCATATCCAGCGCTTATCTCTAAACTTTTTTGATAAGAACAATACCGGAGAATTAATGTCTCGTGTTAAGGATGATGTTGATCATATCTGGGCAGCGCTGGGTTTTGTCAGCATGCTAATCATTGAGGTCGTTATCCATACCGGTATCGTATTGTTCTGTATGTATAACTTAAGCCCAAGCTTGGCAATATTTCCTACCATGGTTCTACCGATTGTAGCGGCTTTGGCACTACTCATGGAGAAGAAACTTGGTAAGATATATGAAGCAATCAGTGAAGAAAATGCCCAACTGAATACCGTGGCGCAGGAGAATCTCGCCGGAGTTCGTACAGTGAAGGCTTTTGCGAGAGAAAAACACGAGATAACCAAATTTTTATCTCATAACAAACGTTATTATGATCTGAATATGCAGCAATCCAAGGTATTTATCAAGTTATACCCATACTTTCAGTTTATTACCAAGCTATTACCGATGCTTGTTATTATGATCGGTGGCTATCAAGTAATTGAGGGTAAGATTACCTTAGGTACTTTAGGTGCCTTTGCAGAATATTCAACCAATATCGTATGGCCAATGGAAATGCTCGGATGGCTATCCAATGAATTAGCTTCTGCAATTGCTTCTACCAAGAGAATCAAGAAAATATTTACTGAAACACCACTGATCACAGAGTCTACGCATCCGGTCGTACTGAATGAGGTAAAGGGTTCCGTCCGTTTTAACCATGTATCCTTTAGCCTCACTGAGAAAAATATCCTTTCCGATATCAGCTTCGATCTGGCAGCGGGCAAGACCATCGGAATTATGGGTGCAACAGGCACCGGCAAAAGCTCAATTGTTAACATTCTACAACGTTTTTATGATATAACCGAAGGAGAGATTTATCTTGACGGTGTTAATATCAAGGAGATGACCTTGCACCAATTACGCAGTAGTATCTCGCTGGTAATGCAGGATGTATTCTTATTCTCTGATACAATCAATGAAAATGTAAAATTGGGCAAAAGAAAACATGTCGGCAATGATGAGGTTATCGATGCAGTTCAAGGTGCACAAGCAAGGGATTTTATCGAACGGATGGAGGAGCAATATGAAACCATCGTCGGTGAACGTGGTGTAGGTCTGTCCGGTGGTCAGAAACAGCGTTTAAGCATTGCAAGAGCATTGGCAAAGAAGACACCAATCTTAATACTGGATGATTCCACCTCAGCACTCGATATGGAGACTGAACTGATGATACAAAGGTCTCTAGCTCAGATTGAGGCAACCAAGATTATTATTGCTCATCGTATCTCTGCAGTACGTAACGCAGATGAGATTATCATCTTAGAAGACGGTATGATTGCGGAACGTGGTACTCATGACAGCCTGTTACAGAATAAGGGCTACTATTATAAAACATTTATGGCACAATATGGGGATTATCTTGATACTCCGGAGGATCTCGAGGTTGTGAATGACGAAAGGAAGGTGGCCGCATGTCAATAAATGCCATCAAAGAAGACGAAATTATTATTAATGTCAGCAAGAAAACAACCTTAATACGGTTATTCAGCTACATGCTGGCTTATAAAGGACCAATCATTGCAGTTATTCTGATTATGTTGACCACTGTGTCAATCTCAATCGCAAATCCATTGATCATAGATCAGGCAATCGATGTCCACATTGCAAATAAGGATATGAACGGTTTATTCAAGCTAGGCTTACTCGCCCTTGTATTAAATGTATCCTTTGTACTATTAGTAAAGCTACGAATGTTTCTTATGGCGAAAGTATCGAATAATGTACTCCTAACGATAAGACAGGAACTTTACTCTCATATTCAGAAGCTGAGCTTCAGCTTCTTCGACAGCCGCCCTACCGGTAAGATTCTCGCCAGAGTCATCGGTGATGTTAATTCCTTAAAGGATGTGCTCTCCAATAGTGTTACGACTTTGATACCTGACTTTATTACGATTATTGCCGTAGTTATCATCATGGTGGTGATCAATTGGAAGTTGGCAGCCGCATCCTTGATATCGCTGCCCTTTATGGCCTTTGGTCTATGGTACATCCAGACTCGTTCCCATAAGAGATGGCGTACACACAGAAAAAAGAGCTCCAACCTGAATGCCTTCATCCATGAGGACCTCTCCGGTATGAGAATTATTCAAAGCTTTACAGCTGAGGATGAGACCGAAGAGACTTTTGATGAACTATTAGAAGAGCATCGTAGCTCCTTTGTCAGTGCAATCGTATTAAATGATGCTTTCGGCTCGGTTATCGATTTTAGCTGGGGTGTCGGATCAATCTGTATGTATTTTGTTGCTGTAAAGCTCCTAAGAATTGATGCAGGAAATGTTGGTACCTTAATGGCTTTTGCCATGTACATTATGATGTTCTGGCGTCCAATTATGAACTTAAGTAACTTCTACAATCAACTTATTACTAATATAACAGGAGCAGAGCGTATCTTCGATATTCTGGACACCAAACCTGATATTGCAGATTCCGAATGTGTTACTGAACTTCCCGAGATTAAGGGGGAAGTAACCTTCGATCATGTATCCTTTGCTTATGATGCCGACACACAGGTATTGAATGATGTAAGCTTCTGTATTAAGCCCGGCGAGACCATCGCTCTCGTTGGTCCAACCGGTGCAGGTAAGACTACTGTCGTTAATCTGATCAGCCGTTTTTATGATATTCAACAGGGTAATATTTATCTCGATGGATATAACATTAGAGACGTATCCATAGAAAGTCTGAGACAGCAGATGGGTATCATGACGCAGGATAATTTCTTATTCTCAGGTACCATTGCAGATAATATTCGTTATGGTAAGCTAGATGCGACAGAGGAAGAAATCATCTCTGCTGCCCAGGCAGTGAATGCTCACGACTTTATTATGAAACAGGAAAAGGGATATGAAACAGTGCTTAAGGAACGTGGTGCCGGTTTATCCATCGGTCAGAGGCAATTACTTGCTTTTGCAAGAACTATGGTTTCTATGCCGAAGATTTTAATCCTGGATGAAGCAACCTCAAGCATCGATACCCATACTGAGTTACTGGTTCAACAGGGTATTGAAGTCTTATTAAAAGGAAGAACCTCCTTTGTTATCGCACACCGTTTATCTACCATACGTAAAGCAGACCGTATCTTCGTAATTGATGATGGCCGTATCTTAGAGGAAGGCAGCTCTGATGAGTTATTAGCCATGAAGGGTCAATATTACAATTTATACATGTCTCAGTTTAAGAATCTGGCAGGTTAATTCCTGCCAACAGATAAAATATCTGAGTCAACAAGATGAATTGATAAATCAATAGCATGAAGTATAGTGGTAGGAATTCATATGTATTCCACCACTATACTGTCTTTGAAACTATTCTAATTATTGTTCTACATATTATAGGATTCATAAAGCTCCCTAGTAGGACGCCGGTGTTATAACCGTCTTCCTCCTAGGGAGCTTCTTAGTCTCTCTCCGCTTAAGATCTTAACTTATCCTGGAAATCTTATGATAATGTTACTCTTCTTTCTTCTCGTCCGGATATTTACTACGAAGCCTTTGATTTATATGATCCGCTGTTCTTTTCTCATGATTGAACATGGCTAAGTTGACACTGATATATACTGCTGCCACAAGAAATATCATTGATACTACTTGCACTAAATTGGTAGGATCAATCCAATGACATAGGATCGCAACACCCAATACGATAACATTAATATAAGTATAATGAAGAACAAGACGTACTTTCATCTGCTTCTTGCTAATCTCTCGTTTTGAATAAAAGAACAATATCCCACAAGAAGTAATGGCTGACATTATGATTACCTGCCATACTATAGTGATTGGAAAGGTCAAGCCCGGCCAAAAGATGGTAATAAATATCGCTGTGCTAAGGATACTTCCTGATAAGACATAAAAAAAGGTCCTTATTATCTTTTTTAACCAATTCATATCTGCCACCTCCTACATTCCAAGCTTTTTCTTTAGTTCCGGTACATATTGTCTGGATATTACAACCATTTCACCATTGAATAATTGTGCTTCGAACCTCCCTGAATAAGCCGGACTGATACTTTTAATTTTTGATGCGTTTAATATTATAGATTTGGAGGCACGGAAAAAGTCCGTATTCTTAAAATCCTCTTCAATCTCATACAGCTTCTGTTTTGTTTCATAGACGTTCTGCTTACAATAAAGGAATACTTTATTGTCCACTCCCTCAAAATAGTATACACTTGCCGGGTCAATCACAATGATGTTACCATCCTTAATTCCCGTCAGCTTCTTCTGTCCTTGTTTCAACTCTGCGATCAGCTTCAAGATATTATCATTCAACTCCTTGCAGCGGAAGATAATCTGGTCTTCTTCGCCTGGGCTGCATTCTTCAATAATTATCTTCATAGGATCTCCTATCTGCTCATTACATTTCGCTTTCTTTGTAGTAACGCTGCTATTCCTATGAAGATTATACCACTAATTACCAAAAATGCTATCTTAATTGTTGTAGAGATCGCCTCTCCCTCATATAAGATTGTAATTCCCATATATTCCTTATAACCATTCATTAACTCTTCTGGACAATTGGTAAAGGTCTTCGCCAGTATATCCTTTGTTAGCAAGTCACGCATAAAGGAGCAGCCATGTAGCAGCGGAAAGCATTTCAGCACATTTTGCACCCGCTCCGGAAGCATTCCCATAGGAAGATAGATTCCCGCAATAAATCCCACCAGTGTTCCAATGATCGTACTTAATCCGCCAAATGCACTCTGGCTATGAACAAAGTTAGCAATTAGGAACACCATCGTTGCTGAGGTAAATACATTTAACACAATATAGAGGAATACCTTGCCAAGTATCGCTATCGGTAACATGATCCCACCTGTAGCCACGATATAAGCTTCTCCGATGATAATGGTGAGACTGCACATAATAATTCCCATAGCAATTGCTGCGATAATATAGCTAAACACGAAAATCCAACGACTTACCGGCGCCACATAGAAGCTGGATAGTCTTTTCTGAGCTTCATCCTCAACCATAATACCAACCATGGACAGTGTAATCGTGATGGAGTTCACTACTACGATACCTGCTAAAGTCCAAAGCATTACAAGCTGCTCTGCATTCGAGCGATCAAGTACCGTATCTCTCTCTCCGCCGTATTCATTCAACAGGTTAAGAACACTATCGGCATTCATCTTGCCGAGGAAAACCACCATAAGTCCAATAATAATCAACATAGATAATAATGAGAAGAATATATTGGAACGATCTCTGGTATAAACTAATATATTTCGTTTGACTAATCTAAATAATAACATTTTATATTACCTCCTCTATAAGCTCTTTCCTGTGATATTTAGGAATACATCATCCATGGTTCCTTGGATTAGTTCAAAGGATTTTAGTTTATCCTTTACTTTGTTCAGTAGCTCTAAGCCGTACATAGAATCCGGGATGATAACTCGGATATGATTACTTCTATTCTCGAAGGAGAGCTTTTCCTCCTGCAACTGCTTAGCCATCTCATCCTTATCCTCCGGCACCAGCTTCAGGATATCCTGGGCATGCAGCTGCTTCAGTTCGGAAGGTGTTCCATTTGCCACAAGCTTGCCTGCCTCCATGATGGAGATGTACCCCGCTTTGGCTGCTTCCTCCATGTAGTGTGTTGTCAGGAATACAGTCATACTGTCTTCCTTTCTCAACCTCTCTACACTCTCCCAAACATTCTGCCTGGTCTGAGGATCCAATCCGGTCGTAGGCTCATCTAGGAATAATAACTCCGGCCGATTCATTAATGCCTTCGCTATCTCACAGCGTCTCTTCTGTCCACCGGATAGCTTCCTGAATTGTCTGTTCAACACATCCCCTATATCAAGAATATCACAGACGTAATCAAGATTCTTATGGATGGAGCTTGTGCGGCTGTCATAGAGAGATGCTCTTGTAATCAAGTTCTCCTTAATCGTTAACCGGTTATCCAAAGTATTATCCTGGAATACTACCCCGATTTTACTACGAATCTTTTGATCCTCTTTTCCTAACTTATATCCACACACATATGCTTCACCTTCGGTACTGCCGAGTAAGGTGCACAGTATATTGATCGTTGTAGATTTACCAGCTCCATTTACACCGAGAAATCCATAAAGTTGCCCCTTCTTCACCCTGAAGCTGATGTCATCCACTGCTTTTACCTCAGTGAACTGCTTCCGTAGATTTTTTACTATTATGATATCCTCCATATTACTCCCTACCTTTCTATCTCTTATCATCTTATAATCAGGCTTATTGAGCCTTAATCAATGGCCAATTCCTTGTGCCCTCTGTTGTTATGAGTGTATTCCGGATGGGAAATTAATGCAATAGCATCGGATGTAAGTTGCAATTATGAAAAGGTAAGTTGCAAAAATACAGCTTAAGTGAACTCTCAAAACTACCTATAATTTGTAATTATCGTAAATTAGTGGTATCCATTTTCCACTATATCCTTTATGATTAACATAGTGAGCATAATGCAAGCTTGCTTGTAAGTATGCGATCGGAGTGAACGATCATGAATACGCTCTATATTCATGATATAGTGATTAACGTAGTGAGCATACTGCAAATTAAAGTTTTCACCCATAAAAGTTGGATTCATAGGAGGGCGAGTCACATGAAAGTATTGTTGCTATTAGCCAAAGGCTTCGAAACAATGGAGTTTAGCGTCTTTGTTGATGTGTTGGGATGGGCCAGAAATGACTTTGGATGCCAGATAGAGGTTGATACCTGTGGTTTTCAGAAAGAAGTAATCAGTACCTTTCATATTCCGGTACTCGTAGATAAGACTTTAGATGAAATCAATTGCCATGAATATGATGCGCTGGCTATTCCCGGTGGCTTCGAAGAATTCGGCTTCTATGAGGACGCCTACGATGAACGGTTTCTCCATCTGATACGGGAATTTGACAGGCAGCATAAGATCATCGCTACCATCTGTGTTGCTGCCTTACCCTTGGGCAAAAGCGGAGTTCTAAAGAACCGACGGGCAACCACCTATCACCTGAGAGACGGCTACCGTCAAAAGCAATTAGCACAATTTCAAGTTGATGAACCTATCGTAATCGATCATAATATTATCACCTCCTACTGTCCTCAGACAGCTCCTGACGTAGCCTTTCAGTTGTTGGAGATGTTAACCTCAACGGACCAGATGGAAGCTGTAAAGAAAGCGATGGGGTTTAAATGACTATGAAGAATCTAATACGACTTACAGATTATTCAATTAATGATATAACTAATATCTTTACAATAGCAGATCGCATATCACAAGGTGAATTCAAGGATTTCTTAACAGATAGTACGATATTATTATTCTTTCCTGCTGCGAGTATAAGAACAAGAGTAACCTTTGAAAAAGGAATTCAGCAACTGGGTGGAAATACGATTCTTTTTCCAAGTGACGCCTTGGACAAAAAGGAAGCTATTAAAGATGTCATCGGCTATCTTAATAATTGGGCCGATGGAATTATTGTTCGACATAATGATATTACTAAGCTTGATGAAATGGCAAGGCATTCAACCGTTCCCGTGATTAATGCTATGACCGGCGTCAATCACCCCTGTGAGGTGCTATCTGATTTATATTCCTTGTCAAAACGAAGAACAGATTATCTGGAGGCAAAGTATTTATTTATCGGTGAAAAGGGAAATATCGGATTAGCCTGGCAGGAAGCCTCTAAAGTTCTTGGGTTTTCGTTAACACAAAGTTGCCCTGTAGGTTATGAAATGGATCATATCCCGGTAGAGTATGATATTCATAAAGCAGTTCAGGGTAAGGACATAATTCTAACAGATTCCCTAAGAAAAGAGATGATCAAAGACTTTAATAATTATCAGGTAACGCTTACTTTGCTTGATAAAGCCAATCCCAATGTACTTTTTAATCCATGCCCTCCCTTCTTCCGAGGAGAAGAGGTAACAGATGAGGTAATACAAAGCGAATATTTTGTTGGTTATCAATTTAAGAGTACACTAATAGAGATTCAACAAGCAATTATTATTTATAATATGATGAGCTAATATATTGGAGGCTATTATGAAATTAATCAGAACAATAACAGATCAAGATTTTCTTGCTTCCAACCTCATGTCAGAAGCCAAGCCAAGAGATACGGTAAGAACCTTATTATTTAATGAAGAAGGCAAAATAGCCGTGATGCATGTCTCCAGATACCAGCTCTATTCCTTTCCTGGCGGAGGTGTTGAATCAGGGGAAAGTCTAGAAGAGGCCCTTAAGAGAGAAATCCTTGAGGAAACCGGCTGTTGCTGCGAGATTATTCAGGAATTAGGGTATATCAAAGAAAACCGAGGACTCCTGGACTATACTCAACAGTCTTATTATTATGTCACCCAGAAACTCGGTGAAGCTCAGAAACCAATATTAACAATTACTGAGGTGAATAACGGAACCAGCTATGCTTGGTATGAGATAAACGAAGTAATGAATTTGCTTATGCTAACTGCACATGAAACCCTGCAGCAGAAATACTTACAGGCGAGAGATCTTGCAGCATTGGAGGAGTACCTTACTATTGTAAAAGGGAATTGAGCCTGTACCAAGAAGATATGGTATCTTCTTGGTACAGGCTCAATTCCCTCTGTTATATAGAATCCATAATTATTTTTTGATTAGGGTCCTTGAGATTCAGACTGATGAATCAATTAATATAAACCTAATCCTATTACTTCTATCCGTTAAAGCTAGAATTTTCTCTTAGGAATAGTAATAATGAAGCTCGAACCTTTCTTAAACTGGGAATGTATCTTAATCTTACCTGTATGGGCAAGAATAATTAACTTCGCTAAGGATAATCCAAGTCCATGCCCGCTGATATTCTGGTTTCTTACATGATCCGAGCGGTAGAAGCGATTGAAGATATGGTCAATGTCTTTCTTCGTCATACCGATACCTGTATCCGAAACCGTAATGACACAGTCATCATTCATCTTCTGGCATTTGATCGTAATCTCGTCCCCGTCCTTGGAATATTTCACAGCATTATCAATAAAGATACGAATTGCCTGCTTCAGTGCCTGCTTGTCCCCGTAGACAATGACATCCTCCATAATTGGATTATTAATGATCCGGTTACCTGCAACCAGCTTGGTCTCCCTCACCATATCCTCAACTAACGGACGCATATTAAAGCGCTTCTTTGTTAATTTTAATGTCTTCTTATCATGTCTGGATAGGAAGAGAAGCTTCTCTACCAGATCCTGCATCGATCTTGCTTCATTTTGGATCGCTTCAATTGATTCCTGGAGTACTTCTTCATTCGTACTACCCCAACGGTTCAACATATTAATGTAGCCTTGGATTACCGCAATGGGAGTACGTAGCTCATGGGATGCATCCGATACAAATTGCTTCTGGCTCTCATAAGAGGTCTCTATTCGATCCAGCATTGCATTGATGACATTGGCAAGATCCTTTAACTCATTCTTGGTGCCTTCTACATTCAATCGTTCACTATGAAGATTATTCACGGTCAAGCGATTCGCTGTCGCTGACATTACTCGAATAGGCTCTAAGAGCTTTATGTCACTTCGTTTTCCCTTACGGATAATCGACGCAACAATGACAAGATAAAGGAGCAACAGTTTCCATGCAATTGCTATGAAACGTTCATAACTGTCTGTCAGATTGTATTGAAATCTTCCCACATAATCCTTGTTCCTCACAGAGAAGTTCCGGTCATCATTAATCACTATGGCGTATCTTGCATTTGTGAGGTCCATATGAATTCCATAGAAGAATTCCGTCGTCCCCCTTGGTTTATATGCAATATCATCATAGATCTTTTCCATAGAGACTTTATTTTGTATCCTCATAGAAAAACCTTGTGTACTATATGGATTAAGAAGATTCTCATCTCCCCGGGCTTCAACACTTTTAATAATATCCTCGGACATCTTCTCATAAGCATCCTTCTCAGATGACATGAAAATCAAGAAGAAACCGAACATAAGCAGGACACCATGAGTTACGAACAATTTTAAATATGCCATTGAAATACGAAATGCCATAGAAAGCCGGAAGTTACTTAACCATTCCTCCCGTTTTCTACGAAAGGGGAGGACCGTTCTTCGTAGGAACGTTCTTATCGCTTCCAATAATATTTTACTCATTTATGTTTAGGCGAAAGCAAAAGCTTCGCCTTCCTCCCTCTAGTCGGTAATCTGTCAATTAGTCCTTGATAATATAGCCAACACCGCGAACCGTTGAGATTAAGTGGATACCGTATTTCTCATCGATTTTCTGTCTAAGATAGCGGATATATACATCAACTACATTGGTATCACCGAAGTATTCATAATCCCATACATTATTCAAGAGCTGCTCTCTGGTTAATGCAATATTCTTATTGCGCATCATATATTCGATAAGCTCATATTCCTTCTTCGTTAATATTAGTTCTTCCTCACCGTAGAAAGCGCTGTGACTCATAAGATTCAAAGTGACTCCGCCAATCTGTAGCAGATCCCCCTTCGCCTCAACCGTATGTTTCTTGCGATTTAAAGCTACCCTAATTCTAGCCAGAAGTTCTTCAATCGCAAAAGGCTTAGTCATATAATCATCCGCGCCGGTATCCAGTCCTGCAACCTTATCCGTTACATCATCCTTCGCAGTGAGCATAATAATCGGAACCTGCGATTCAAGGCGGATTCTACGGCATACTTCAATACCATTTAAGCCCGGAAGCATAATATCCAGAATTACCATATCAACATTATCCTTCAATGCCTTCTCAAGTCCTGTTCGTCCATCTGCAGCAAGCAATACTTCATAGCCCTCATGCTTTAGCTCCAGCTCCAGAAATCTTCCAATCTTAATCTCATCTTCAACAATTAATATCCTAGCCACCGTATGACCCTCCTCACACCATCTTAACCTATATGCCCCTATCAAAGTTTACACCATGTAATCCCATATACTCTGGTCACACAGGGTAAACATCAGCATCTTCTATCATTGTATCGGTTACTGCCAATTATTTCAATACATCTATATTAAAATTATATTAGAATACCGGTAGAGAAAGTTCAATCCTCTTCCATTAGAATTGCTTTCTATATAATTATTTAAAAATACGTGGTTTACCAATGATCTTGTCATAAATAACAAAGGGCATTTGCAGAATAGGTAGTAAAAAGAACAAGGAAGGACAGTGTATTAAGAAGTATACTGTCCTTCCTTGTTCATAGGATGCAATTAGTTAAAAGCCTTTATGCTTTATTTAGATATTACTATTATAATACACTTTTCACTGCCTTCACAACGTTCTCAGTTGTAAAGCCGAATTTCTTGAAGAGTGTTCCAGCCGGAGCAGATGCGCCAAAGCCCTTCATCGTAACTGTAGTTCCGTCAAGGCCAACATACTTGCCCCATCCGAAATCAGCACCGGCTTCCACTGCTACTCTTGCTCTTACCTTCTTAGGCAGGATGCTCTCCTTGTATTCGTCTGACTGAGCCTCATATAAATCCATCGAAGGCATACTTACTACTCTTACGTCGATACCTTCTTTGCTAAGCTCCGCCTGAGCATTCACTCCAATCTCAACCTCAGAACCGCTTGCCAGGATGATTGCATCCGGAACTGACTTCTTAGCGTCAGAGATAATATAGCCACCCTTTAATGCTTCCTTTGAGGAACCTGCATACTGGGGAAGATTCTGACGGGTTAATACTAATGCGGTAGGTGTACCGGTAGAGGTTACCGCATAATACCAAGCAGCGATACACTCGGTAGCATCAGCCGGACGGAATACGGTAAAGTTTGGCATAGCACGAAGCATTGCTAACTGTTCGATAGGCTCATGGGTAGGACCATCCTCGCCAACACCGATACTATCATGGGTAAGCACGAAGGTTAAGGGAAGACCCATTAATGCGGAAAGTCTTGCCATCGGCTTAACATAATCACTAAATACGAAGAAGGTGGATACATAAGCTCTTAATCCGCCATGAAGTGCAATACCGTTGCCGATCCCCGCCATAGCTAACTCTCTAACACCGAAGTGAAGGTTACGTCCGCCGTAATTCTCCTTTGCATAATCGCCCATATCATTCATATAGGTCTTAGTGGATGGAGCAAGATCTGCTGCACCTCCGAATAAGTTGGGAAGAGTATTCTTTAAACGGTTAATAATCATTCCGGATAAGTTTCTGGTTGCATCCGGCTTATCCGTATATGCCCAGAAATCATCATTATCAATTAAATTCTTCGCAGCATTTACATCATGGTACTGATCCCATAATGCTTTCATCTCAGGAAATGCCTTGCTATACTCAGCAAATAACTGTTTCCAGGATTCTTCTGCTTTAGCGCTCTCCTTAGCAAGAGCTTTATAGTTATCATAAACTTCCTCAGGAACGAAGAACGGTTCCTGGCTCGGCCATTCTAATTTTTCTTTTAATGCTTTAATATTGTCAGCACCCAGAGGTTCGCCATGAGCACTAGCCATACCTTCTCTCGGGCTTCCGAAGCCTATCTTAGTCTTAACAGTGATCATTGTAGGTCTGGAAAGATCAGCCTTAGCAGCTTCAATCGCAGCACCGATCTCTGCAAGATTGTTACCATCCTCAACAACTAAGGTCTGGAAACCATATGCTTCAAAACGTTTCTTAACATCTTCTGTGAATGCAATATTGGTACTTCCTTCGATGGTAATCTTATTACTATCATATAATACGATTAATTTACCAAGACCTAAGGAGCCTGCTAAAGACATAGCTTCAGAGGTAATACCCTCCATCATACATCCATCTCCGCCAAGTACATAGGTATAATGGTCAACTACCGGGAAGCCATCCTTATTAAACTTAGCTGCAAGATGAGTCTCGCCCATAGCCATACCTACTGCCATAGCCATACCTGCACCAAGAGGTCCTGTGGTTGCTTCTACGCCAACCGTGTGACCATACTCCGGATGACCGGGTGTTAAGGAACCATCCTGACGGAAACTAGCTAAATCTTCTGTAGTAAGACCATAACCGAATAAATGTAATAAGGAATATAACAGCATGGAACCATGTCCACCTGATAATACGAAACGATCTCTGTTATCCCACTTCGGATTGGCCGGATTGTGTTTCATATGCTTAGCCCATAACTCATAAGCCATAGCTGCTGAACCTAATGGTAAACCTGGATGTCCCGAATTCGCTTTTTGAACGCCATCAGCGGATAATATTCTTATCGCATTTACTGACATTGTGTCGATGTTGCTCATTGTAGATCCTCCTTAAAATAATAAATTGTATAGTTTTTATTGCCCCTTATTTATTCACCAAATACTGCTTTATAATCCTGTTGAAACTTTTCAATACCGGACGATGTCATCGGATGCTTTGTACATTGCTCGATAAGGCTATAAGGAACGGTAGCGATGTCTGCACCGGCTAAAGCGCATTCAGTAACATGAATTGTGTTACGGATGCTAGCTGCAATAATCTCGGTTTTTATATTGTAGAGTCGAAAGATTTGGGAAATTGTCTTAATTAAATCTGAACCCAGTGTTGAGATGTCATCAAGTCGACCAACAAAGGGGGATACATAAGTAGCACCTGCTCTAGCTGCTAGCAGGGCTTGATTTGCAGAAAATATAAGAGTTACATTTGTCTTAATACCTTCAGAA